>NZ_JAYGHC010000061.1:0-29311 GCF_034932285.1 Cronbergia sp. UHCC 0137 | reverse complement strand
ACCAACAGCACCTGGCAGTTACAGTGTTTAACCAATAGTGGTAGCTCTTGGGCAGTAGTGAGTTCAACAATTACTACCAGTTCCACCACACTACAAACAGACACATTCACACCAAATAAACATCATATATGGGTGTAAAAACAAAATTGAATTTCTATATATTATTTCTGGTTTTTATTTAGACGGCAGATTTTTTGCCGGGTAGTCGGTTTAGTATGAGAGAAGTTATCCCTAAAAAACATCTGTCTCGTATATGTCCCGGCATTTGGAGAGATTACTCGCAATTGATTTACTGATCAGAAGCAAGACACGCTCAACAAATAAAATTATTGCTGCAACTTTAGAAGTTAGCGAGCGAACTATTCGTAGTGACTTGGCGTTTTTACGCGATCGCTTTAATGCACCCTTAGAGTTTAGCCGCAGTAAAGGTCATCATTATACTGATCCCGAATGGCGATTGCCTAGTATTTCTCTATCTCAAGGAGAATTATTTGCCTTGACATTGGGTGCAAGAATGCTACAGGCTTATGCTGGTTCTGCTTATATAAGTGATTTGCGTTCTGCAATTATGCGTTTGAGTGAAAGACTCCCAGAACAGACTTGGATTGATTTACAACAAATAGCAGATGAAAAAATTATTTTTACGGCTGGGGCAGAAAGTTATCTTGATCCACAAATCTGGAGTCAGTTAGTTGAAGCGTGTAGTAATTCTAGGCAAGTTAATATTCATTATTATACAGCGAGTCGTAATGCAAATTCTGATAGGGTTGTAGATCCTTATTTACTGCACATTTATAGGGGAACTAATCCCTATTTAATTGGATTTTGTCACAAAAGACAGGATATACGGTGGTTTCGTGTAGATAGAATTAGAGAATTACAACTACTCACGAGTAAATTTGTTCGAGATCCAACTTTCAATTCAAAAGAACACCTAGAGAAAATTTTTCAATCGGAGGTCGGTAGTGGCAGTCCTATATCTGTAGCAATCTGGTTTGATGCTCCAACTGCTCCCTACGTGCGAGAACGTCGTTGGCATCCTACTCAGGAAATTGAAGAAAATTCTGATGGTTCTATCACACTGCAAATGCAGGTGACTGGTTTAAATGACCTGAAGCGTTGGGTTTTGGGGTATGGAAAAGGTGCAGTAGTCAAAGAACCACCGGAGTTGGTGGCGTTAGTAAAGGGGGAAGTTGAGGGGATGAGTAAACATTATGGACTATGAGGAGTTGAAATAGTGAACTTTCTAGAGATTCAATTTTTTTTAAGAGGACAAACATTACCTGCTGATCATGGCTATTCACTTTATTCTGCTATTAAAAAGCTGCTGAAAGAAAATCAAGTAGATTTGCTGAATGAAGATAATTTACCTCCAGAGATTTTAATATCTAGTATTTCAGGTATTCCTAATAAGAATGGTATGATATATCTCAATAAAAATTCTCGATTTAGATTTCGATGTCCGGCTGAACAAGCACCTCAATGGTATCGGTTTCTCCAAAATCAAGTTTTAGATATTCGTGGTCATATAATTCGATTAATTCAACCTCGTTTAACTTTGCCTGAAACCAGTGAAATTCTTAAAGCCAGATTGGTTGTCTTTCGTTTAGAACAATGGAATAGTCATGATGCTCCTTTTTACTTCCTAGAGTCTTGTAAAAAAGCAATGGAAAAAATTGAAGTTAATGCTCAAGTTTCTATTGATAGCAATTATGATGGAGATTTAGCATTACGTTCTCTCAAAGTTAAAGATAAAAATATTTTAGGTTATGGTTTACTTGTTGAAGGTTTAAACAATGAAGATTCTCTAAAACTTCAATGCTATGGCTTGGGTGGTCGAAAACATTTTGGATGTGGATGGTTTTATCCAGTCAAGGAGGAAATTAATAATGCAGCCTAAATTAGCACCAAATATTTTATTAGCTAAATCCTTTAAAAAAGGTCATTGGAAAGGGTCTTATGGATTAGTTGGACATACCGCAGATGTAGTTAATGCTGTAACAACTTTAGCTGGTACTTTAGGCGATCGCTTAATTCAACAGTTTGGGCTTCAGTGTACTTTAGATAAAATTAAATCAACGGTTCGTTTAGCTGCTTACATTCATGATTGGGGAAAAGCTAATGAGCATTTTCAAATGGTGGTTAGGCATCAACGTGATCCTCTTAATAATCCCCAAATGCTTAGACATGAAATAGCTTCAGTATTGTTAGCATGGAAATTTAGAGAATGGTTAGAACAAAGTGAAGGCGATTTTTACACAGCATTAGCAGCAGCCGGAGGACATCATTTAAAGCTAGGAGGTAAAGGAGGGAGAAAAACTGATGATTTCGGAGAAATACGCCAAGGAAGTGGAGATGATAAATTATATCTTTATATCCTTGACGTAGTTAATGAAAAACCTCAGTTTAATTCTCATTTTCGCCAATTACTGAAATATGGTATCAAAGCTCTTAGTTTACCTAAAAACATCAAACTTTCTCAAAAACCTGCCAATATTTGGTCAATCCAAGATATCAAGAGGCAGCAATTTGAAATTCGAGAATTTCTGTCTGAAAAATGGCAACCAGATCCAGTGTTTCTTGCTGTAATCAAAGCTATATTGATTGCGGGGGATGCCATAGGTTCAGCAATCCCTACAACGGATCAATCTATTAAGAAATGGATAACTGAAGCAATTCAAATTACCTTAGATGAAGTAAAACTACAGCAAGTGATTGATCATCGCCTCAATGGTAAAGAATTACGACCGTTCCAAGTTAAATTGGCTCAAAGTTCTACAAGAGTTACACTGGCAAGGGCAGGATGTGGTACAGGAAAAACTTTAGGGGCTTATAATTGGTCAAAGTCTCAGGCATTAGGTAGAAAGCTAATTTTTTGCTATCCCACCACAGGAACTAGCACAGAAGGGTTTCTTGATTATGTTCACAATCAAGTTGATTCAGTTTTGCTTCATTCCCGTGCTGATGTGGATTTAGCAATGGCTACTACAGGAGAAGAAGAAGAAAATGGAGAGGAAAAAAGCAATGAAACTGCTATCAAATTAGAGTCTTTTAAGGCATGGGATAAAGAAGCGATTGTCTGTACAGTTGATACTGTTCTTGGGCTTCTTCAATGCAATCGCCGACCTATGTATTGTTTTCCTGTAATTGCCCAAGCTGCTTTTGTTTTTGACGAGGTTCATTGCTATGATGAAAATTTATTTGGTGCTTTACTGCGCTTCTTGACAGTGGTAAAAGCTCCCATATTATTAATGTCTGCATCATTTTTACCTTGGCAAAAGGAGGCAATAGAAAAAGCAGTAGGTGAACCCATAGAAATTATCCCTGGACCCCCGGAGTTGGAAGAACAAAAGCGTTATCGTTTTCATTATGCTGATAATCCTAATTGGACAAGGGTTGAGGAAGAACTAAAGAATGGTGGTAAAGTTATATGGGTTTGTAATCAAGTAAATACTGCTATTGAGGTCTACAAGGAAGCTAAGAAGAAAGGATTAAATGCCTTACTATACCACAGTCGTTATCGCTATCAAGATAGGGTAAAACATCATCGTGCTGTAGTTGATGCTTTTAAACCAGAAAATCATCAGCCAGTTTTAGCGATCGCCACCCAAGTTGCAGAAATGTCTCTTGATTTATCAGCTACACTTTTGCTTTCTCAAATAGCAGATCCAGCAGGTTTAATTCAGAGGTTAGGCAGATTAAATCGAGTATATTGTGGTCATGCTTTAGATGCTATTTTTTATCCTGATGGAAAAGCAGGTTATCCCTACAGTAAACAACAACTTGATGATGGATTGAGGTTAATTCAATCTTTTACAGGAGAAGTTTGTCAAAAAGATTTATCACAATGGTTAGAAGGTACAGATAATCAAGGTAAAGCTAAAGAAGCATCGCTTTTATTAGATGGTAAATGGATGACTTACTCTACATCTTTACGGAAAGAAGGTTATAATATTACAGCATTACTAGAACAGGATTTATCAACAATTAAATCATTATCTAACAAAGAGATTGCTAATTATACTGTGCCTCTTCCAACCAAGAATATACAAGCATGGAAAAAGCATAAGTTTTACCCAATTGCACCCCAAGAGCTATGGGAATATTCCACAGATTTAGGAGCTTATGAAGTGAACAAAAGGGATAATAAATCAAAATGACAGAACTTATTTTATCTATTTTTGACCCCAATACCTTACTTTTTCATCGAGCCGGAATTGCTGGTTTAGCCCTAGCATTATCAGCGATAAATACTCATGATATGCCATTTTCATGGGACGTAACTGAAGATGAAGTTAAACTTTCATGGAATTGTAGTGATCAAGAAGCTGTATTGGCACTAATTAAACAAACCTATCGCATTAAAGATGGTTATTTAGATGTTCCTGCATTGAATCTTGATGACCAGGGTAAATACACTTTTAGTACAGGTGTAATGAATACTTTTTTGCAACATGGTAAACAACGTCAACAACCAAAAGAGTCAAGATTGATTCCATTTTCTGTTGATGATACAGAAATTATTTTTAGTTTCCGACCTGTGGAAGATTGCTATTACACTAGAGATTTCAAAGAAGCATTCAGTAGCAAAGGTAAATTTAACCCCAAAATACCTATTAAAGGACACCATTTACCAGGATTAGTAGAATGTTTTGCTCATGGAGCTTATCAAGAATCTCCCACAGGTTTTTTAGCTCTTGTTTTTTTACCCCTTGCTTGTAACTATTATCATTTATCTGGATATCGTTCAGCAATAGTTATTCCTGAAGTTAAAAATCTTCAAGAATGGGTTAAACGACGACAAAATTATTCTGGCAGTAGTTATAGGGATTTTCGTTCTAGTAGTGCTGGTGAGTCAGCATTACGGTTTTTATTACAGGAAAAGTTGATTGAAAACAACAAAAAATACCGAGTAGATTATTGTGAAGTTTACCAATTAGGTGAACAGCAATGGGATGGTAGTCAAAAATATCTAAAACAAGCTGTTTATCGAGTTCAAGTTACTGATGAAATTTTGAGTTTATATGATTCAGCTTTTCAATTTTTTAAGCCCCAGATTCGTAAAAATCATAAAGAAGAAACATGGTGGTCAGAATCAAAAGTTTTACCTTGGATTTGTGACAATTTAATTAGTAGTAAACCTTGGTATCTTGGATTTTATGATTTTTACAAAAAAAATAAACTTTATGAGCGCAAAGGATTAGCCAGTATGTCTCAATATCTTGATGCTTTGGAACAGATATTTTTTGATGCTGTACAAGGTGCTTTTAGTAGTTATTTACGAGAGCAAATTGTCCAAGCTCAAAAACAAGGTCGTCAGATTGACTATCCACAAGTCACAGATAAGGTAATTAATCGTTTATTGCGACCTAGCACTCAACAAGATTTTGCTAAAACAATGGTTGATTTCTTGAGTCGTCACCGCAGTAAATCAACAAAAGGAGTTGGGGCTGAAATTTACCAATGGCTGCATAAAGATAATAACTGGAAACAAGCTAGAGATTTAGCTTTATTAGCTATTGCCAGTTACACAGGAAAAGGAAAAGACGGTAATTCTGTAATTCCTGAATCAATACTTGATGAATCCAATTCTCAAGTTGATGTGGAAGAAGGTCTTGAGATATCTGTTTTGTAACTTTCACTCAATCATAATTTAGGAGAAAAACCCATGACACAACATATTTTTGTTACTGTAGTTACTCCCACTGCTGTTGCGGCTAATAATAGAGGTGAAGGTGATGGTAGTACCTTGTCTACTTTACAAAAAATCACCAAAGGTAATGATCAATATACTACTGTTAGTGCTGATGCAATTCGTTGGGCATATCGGGAATATTTACAAAATTCTCAAGCTAAAGAAGTAAACCGTACCTTTGATGCTGAATCTGATAAATACAATATCAAAGATGAAAAATATAATCCTACTAAGTATATTGATGATGATATCTTTGGTTTTATGGATGCCAAAAAGGATAAAGATAATAAAGATGCAACCACTAAACGACGTGGAGCTTTAGAAGTCAGTCGTGCTATCAGTTTAGATCCCTATTGGGGTGATATTGCTTTTGGTTCTAAGGGAGGACAAAAAGGTAAGACTTCAATTCATAATACTGAAGTTCATTGTACAGCTTATCAATATACTTTAGCTTTGACTCCTGAAAGTTTAAAAGACACTGAAAGAGCTAAATTTTTGCTAGATGCAATACCTTCAATTCAGCACGTTGGTGGAAATCATGCTCGATTTTTATATGAATTTAGACCTGAATCTATTATAATTCGGGTAACTGAAGATCCAAGTCCCTGGATTATGAATTGTTTTGAAAGAGTTGGTGAATCTGTAGGTTGTCGTCGTTTAGTTCGATTAGTTGAAGTCAAGGATATACCAGCTTCAGAGTTAATTGTTGCTGGTCAAATTGCTGATAATCATTATGATCAAAAAATCACCTATGTTCAAAAATTTAAAGATTTAAAGGTTGCACTTTTTCCAGGCATTAAAGAAGCGATCGCTAAAGCTAAAGAACTACTGAAGTTGGGAGTAAAAAGTTAATGGGAAATACTTTATATGTGGAATGCCCATTTACTAGCTTCCCCCGTAGTTTTGCGCGAGATTACAAAGAGACCTATCTTTATCCACCACCTTCTACTGTTTATGGTTTCCTACTCTCATTAGTGGGAGAAGAAGATTTAACAGCACACTTAGGGGTAAAATTAGCTATTGGCATTATTGGTGATACACCTCCCATTTCTCGAATTGTCCGAAAACAGCGAAATCATAAATTTTCTAATGGAGGTACAGAACATAAAAAAAGAGTAGAAAAATATGGAGAAGGATTTTATCCCCCTAGTCAGTTTTCTAAACCAAATTTTCAGGAACTGTTAACTGATTTAAAGATAGTTATTAAACTAGACTCGAATCATGAATCAGCTACAGTTAAACTGGATGAACGAGTAGCGATCGCTCTTTCAAGTCCTGAACAAATTACTCGCTTTGGTGGCTTATGTTTAGGAGAATCCTGGGCTTTAGTTAATGGAATAAGAACTTATCGCCATGAAGATGGACTAATTAGGTGGTTATTCCCAGATAATCGCGGATTAATTGCCTTACCTGTTTGGATTAATCGTCAAACAAGTCAAGGTAAATTTCAAAGATTTAGTCTTGTTGAATACAAAGAATTTGATGAGACTGGCTGGATTGAAATTCAGGGTGATGCAATTCCAAATCAAGGAAAATCCCGGAGTTCAAAAAGGAAGTCAAGCTAATTCTTGATAATCATAAATACCGAACCTTGAAAATTTAATAATCTTATTTTCAACTAGGAAACGTTTCTGCCTACTTCACTAACTAGATTAGTAGCAAGGTAACACATAGGTAAACAATTGTACTACTATGCAAGCTATCGATCTAGATTTAGAAACTCTGGCAAAACCGATAACTGAAACTCTTCGCGTTTCTGCCCTCCATGCCCTAGCTTACTGTCCGCGTTTGTTTTACTTAGAAGAAGTGGAGGAACTTTACACCCAAGATGCTGCGGTGTTTGCTGGACGCAGACTACACACAGAACTCGAAAAACAAGAAGATGAAGAATGGGAGGAATTATTTCTTGAAAGCGAAGAGTTAGGTTTACGTGGGCGGCTGGATGCCCTTCGTACCCGTGATGGGCAAACTATCCCCTACGAACACAAACGTGGTCGCGCTCACCGAGATGAGAACAAACAACCTCAAGCCTGGGAGAGCGACAAGTTACAAATCTTAGCTTATGCCTGTCTTTTAGAATCAGCTTTGGGAATTAACATTAAAGAAGGTCGGATTCGTTATCATGCTGATAATGTATTGGTTCATGTACCACTAGATGATTCAGGCAGAGAAACGGTTCACCAAGCAATTCAGCAAGCACGGACTCTGAGAAAATCAGCATACAGGCCACCAGTAACAGATAACGAGCGATTATGTACCCGTTGTTCTTTAGCTCCTGTTTGCTTACCAGAAGAAGCTAGACTTGCCCATGATCGAGAATGGCAACCAATTCGCCTATTTCCAGAAGATGATGAACGCTTGGTAATTCATGTTTTAGAACCAGGTACATTAGTGGGGAGAACCGGAGAACAAATAAAAATTGCTCGTCGTGGTCAACCTGTAGAAAACATTCCGGCTCGTCAGATAGGACAGTTGGTATTGCACAGTTTTTCACAGATTTCTACTCAGGCACTACATTTTTGCGCTGACCAAGATATAGGAATACATTTTATTTCTGGTGGCGATCGCTATATTGGTAGTTTTGATAATCGCAATGGCAGTATTCAACGCCGTATTCGTCAATATGCGGCTTTAACTAACTCTGATACCTGTCTGGAATTAGCACGAAAATTGGTGCTTTGTCGCGGTCAAGGTCAACGCAAATTTTTGATGCGAGGGACTAGGGGGAAAGCTGAAGTATCTGAGAAGTTAGAGAAAGCTATTTCTCAAATGAAAGCTGTACTCAAACAAGTTCCCAAAGCACGATCTTTAGAATCTTTGTTGGGACTAGAAGGAAATATTGCTGCTCTATATTTTGGTGCGTTACCTTGCTTAATTTCTCAAGATGTAGATCAGGAACTACATTTTAATGGTAGAAATCGCCGCCCACCTAAAGACAGATTCAATGCTCTTTTGAGCTTTGGTTATGCTTTGGTCCTTAAAGATGTGATGAATGCGATTTTGAGTGTGGGATTAGAACCAGCATTAGGTTTTTATCATCAACCGCGATCGCAAGCTGCTCCTTTAGCCTTGGATTTGTTAGAAATCTTCCGAGTACCTTTGGTTGATATGACTGTAATATCTTCAATTAATCGGGGTCAGTGGAATCCTAAACAAGATTTTGATATCCGAGGACAACAGGTATGGTTAAGTGAACTTGGGCGACGTAAATTTATTGAACTGTATGAGCGTCGTAAAAAAGAGAGTTGGAAGCATCCAGCTACAGGTTATTCTCTCACCTATCGCCGTTTATTTGAATTGGAAGTGCGATTACTAGAAAAAGAATGGAGTGGTGAAGCTGGTTTATTTGGTCATCTAATATTACGGTGATATATAGCAATGGCAGAAAATAAAAATTGTTACCTCATTTGTTACGATATCCGTGATCCAAAACGTTGGCGTAAGGCTTATAAATTACTGGAAGGCTATGGTGAAAGAATCCAATACTCAATTTTTCGGTCTTGGTTGAGTATGCGATCGCGGGAAAAGCTCCGTTGGGAATTAGAACAAATATTAACCGCTGAAGATAGTTTACTCCTGATTCGTCTTTCCAATCAGTGTGTTACCGACATACCAAAATATAATCGTCCCAATGTTTGGTCTTCCCAAGAGGAATCTTACAAAATTTTGTAATGCAAGAATATTTGGTTGTTAATCCTAAACACACAATGATAGAGTTGGAAATTCTTTTTGGGTATACTGTTGAGCATTTTAGAAACAACTGGAGGTGCTTGTATTTATTCTAAAAGCTAGTCATTGCAAACGATTGACGGCAGATAATTCGCATTGAAAATCCAACTTAGGTAACAATTTACTAAACTTGTTGGATTCAATAGCAAGATACTTGTAAGATGCGAACTGAATAGCTTTCTGATATGGGTTTCAGCCACCGCCGTGAACTAACCTATGATGCCGTCAGGCGTTGATCACTGTATAACTGCTATCCTGTTCTTCTTGCGGCACAGGTGTGAACTAACCTATGATGCCGTCAGGCGTTGATCACTAATCCCCGCACCAAGGGCAACCCAGCCTTGCATAGGGTGAACTAACCTATGATGCCGTCAGGCGTTGATCACCTCTCCCGACAATTCGAGTATTGGGCGCACAGCGATAGTGAACTAACCTATGATGCCGTCAGGCGTTGATCACAAACATTAATTTTTAACAACAGTTGAGTGTATTCTGTGAACTAACCTATGATGCCGTCAGGCGTTGATCACTATTCAACCCTGAATATAAAACCAACGCTCCTAGCTGGTGAACTAACCTATGATGCCGTCAGGCGTTGATCACTAAGATATGTGTATAAGCCTTTTAAGTTCATAATTATGGTGAACTAACCTATGATGCCGTCAGGCGTTGATCACAAATTGATGGAGGTTTTTTCAAGATTAAATCTTGTCGGTGAACTAACCTATGATGCCGTCAGGCGTTGATCACACAGTGAAAAAATGTCCAAAGCAATCGTTAAAGGGGTGAACTAACCTATGATGCCGTCAGGCGTTGATCACAGAAGTTACTCAAAACGGGGTCATAAGATGGTGATGTTGTGAACTAACCTATGATGCCGTCAGGCGTTGATCACATGCACCGGGTGAGAAAAAGGCCAAACTGGTAGAGCAGTGAACTAACCTATGATGCCGTCAGGCGTTGATCACACTGATATGGAGTAATTCCGCGCGATCGTCTACTGGTGAACTAAGCTATGATGCCGTCAGGCGTTGATCACTCTGAACTTTACGATTATCTTCAGGCATCTTTGCAAGTGAACTAACCTATGATGCCGTCAGGCGTTGATCACACTGATATGGAGTAATTCCGCGCGATCGTCTACTGGTGAACTAACCTATGATGCCGTCAGGCGTTGATCACAACTGCCCCATGACTTCCTGCTGGTACAGTTCATGTGAAGTAACCCATGATGCCGTAAGGGGTTGATCAGTAAACAAAAAAAACAATATGTAACAAAAAGTAAAATTACTAACATCAGCAATACTTAGAATCAACTAACGCGATCGCTTTGCTGGCCGTAGACATCGCTCATCACTATTCAACAACAATCATAAATCAGAGGTAACACCCATGCCATTAATTCAGCAAATACAGTTTTAGGTGTTGTATTGCATTCTGTTCTTGAAGGAAACGATAATAAAAGCGATACCTACGCTCTCTACGAGACGCTACCGCGTAGCTTGCTTCCTCAAAGAGGTACGCCGCAGGCATCGCCTTCGCAATACTGTAACCAATCGCAATTACCAAAACACCCTCAAATTCCTAGAAAAAACCCTAAGCAGTTATGTCCATACTGATTCCTTCATTTAATAGCTGTTCAATGAGAATGACTCCCGGTGAGAAGAGGTTAGTGCAGCGCATGGAGGAAAAGCTAGATGATAATTATCTGTTATGGTATGACGTACCTATCGGTAAAAAACAATTACACCCAGATATCATAGTTTTACATCCCAGCCGGGGTTTATTTATTCTCGAAGTCAAAGATTGGAAACAGGACACTATTCAAACTGTTAATCCTTCCACATTTACCATAATTGCTGATAATGGAATCAAGGAAGTCAAGCACCCATTACAACAGGCCAGAGATTACACCCTAGCAGTCAACAAAATGCTAGAAAAAGACCCCGCACTGGTGCAGCAAGAAGGAGATTATCAAGGTAAATTAATTATTCCCTATGGTTATGGTGTGGTTCTAACTAACATCACCAGAAACGACTTAAATAATAGCGAACTCACCGCAGTTTTTGAGGAACATTTAATTATATGCAAAGATGAAATGCTACCAAGCACAGATGCCGGGGAATTTCAACAGAGAATTTGGAATTTATCAGCATATCAGTTTGGTAAGACACTCATCAGCCATCAAATAGATAGAATCCGTTGGCATATTTTTCCTGAATTACAGATTAGTAAACAATTATCTTTATTTGATCAAGATAGTAACACCGAAGAATCACCAAAATTGCAAATCCCGGACGTTATCAAGATTATGGACTTGCAACAGGAACAATTAGCCCGCAGTTTAGGTAATGGACATCGGGTAATTCATGGTGTAGCAGGTTCAGGTAAGACAATGATTTTAGGCTATCGTTGTCAACACCTGGCACAATTGGGTAAACCTATTTTGGTGCTGTGCTATAACGTCTCTCTTGCCGCTAAGTTAAGGCAGACAGTTCAGAATCCTAATCAAGTTAGTCGTGTCAAAGTCCGACATTTTCATGGCTGGTGTATGGATTTATTAAAGAAATACAACATCCCTAGACCTGACTCTAGAGAATACCAAGGGGAAGCTTACACAGAGGAACTGGTAAACATAGTAATTGCTGCTGTTGATGCTGGTAAAATACCCGCCGGAATTTACGATGCTGTGATGTTAGATGAAGGTCACGATTTTAAACCAGAGTGGCTTAAATTAATTGTCCAAATGGTCAACCCTGAAACTAATTCTTTACTTGTTTTGTATGACGATGCTCAAAATCTGTATGGTGAAAAACGCGCTAAGAAATTTAGTTTTAAGAGTGTTGGTATCCAAGCACAGGGACGCACCACCATTTTGAAACTCAATTACCGCAATACGGAACAGGTGTTGAGGGTGGCCTACGAATTTGCTAAGGAAGTGATGACACCCACCACCGGGGATGATGACCAAGTGATACTGGTAGAACCTGCTAGTGCAGGCCGCCAGGGAACAATGCCAGATTTAATCAAACTTCCCAGCTTTCAACGTGAGGTAGAATATTTAGCCCAACGAGTACAACAACTACATCAACGTAGTACAGCCTGGAACGATATCGCTATTATTTATCGGTTTAAGTTTATGGGCGATCGCATATTCCAAGACTTCCGACAAATGCAAATTCCTATTGAGTGGGTGAACGAAAACAATGAGAGTCGTAATTATAACCCTGATAAAGAAAGTATAAAACTTATAACGATGCACTCAAGTAAGGGTTTAGAGTTTCCCATAGTGTGTATTCCTGGTGTTGGTTATATGCCCAATGAAAACCAAGAATTAGCAGAAGAGGCGCGGTTAATGTATGTGGCAATGACTAGGGCAATGGAACAATTAATTATTACCTGTCATCGTTCATCAGAATTTACTAATCGTCTAGAAAATGCACTAACAAAGGTTTCAGTTAAAGCATAGCATTGGCGCAGTCTAAGGCATCACCATGCCAAGCTGTTTTATGAAATTCATTATTTACAAATCCTCGAAGGATTTTAGAATTTGAAGCACGCGATAGAGTTCATTACTCGATCGCTTAAAAAGTGAAAAATCATCAGAAAGATCGTATTGTGATCGTTGCAGCTTAACAAACATAAAATGATCGCCGTTGGTGACGAGTGCATAGGTTGGTTTATCACCATTTGGGCTTGCCATCATGTAGGTAAGAGCTTGTGGTACTGCCACTAAAAATGAAAAACTAGAACGCTTTGCTTCAATTAAAACTATCCATAATTTGTTATTCAAAACTAAAGCATCAATTCGTCCGTGATAAGTAACACTACCACTGTAATCGTTAATTTCAACTGACTGCTCACTTCGCAAACTAAAAGGTGATTCCAGAAAACCTGCTAAAAATAGTAATGGTGAAACCATCAACAAATTTACCGTCCCCTCAGACAAAAAGCCTTCAGTAATATGATGTAAATATGACCTTTTGATCCGATCTAGGGTTGTTTTTTCGGTATCTTCTAATTCTTCAAAATCTCTACACCATTCCATGAAGAAGTCTGGATCGTCTGAGCGGCGCAGCCCTAATTTTGTTTCTACATCATGAAGCGATTGAATATTTTCTGTAACTGCAATAGTCATAGCTATTTACTCAAAACAACATCTGAATCACGGATTATACTGATTAGAGGATTTCACGGATTTTAATCATTGGTGGCAAATTAACGTTATGCCGATATGGATTTCACTTTTCTATTACTGTATCAGATCACTTAATCCGCGTAATCTGTGTAATCCGCTTAATCCGTGTTCAAGTATTTACCAACATCCAATCCACCAAATCAAACTTATCAACCTGAAATTTTTGCTCAACATTACCATCTTCCTTGATCGTCTCCAATGCTATAAGATTACCCTTTTTAATTTTTGTTAATAAATCCCGTGCAGCCTTACCCATGATCTCCTTTTATTGCTACTCTCGGCGCATATAGGTCTAGATTGCGTTGTGGATAGTTGCATGGTTTTTCTAATTGTCTGATACTTATGACTAGATGACCTATATTTATCAATTCACTATCTTGTTATTATATCAATGTATAAATTTTAATATAATAGAATTTTACAAAAACTTCTTGCCCTAAAAGCATAATTAATATAGATTTATGACATGAAGTAGTTAATCCTACTTATTAAATAAAGGTTTTTCTTGAGTAAAGAAAAGATTATCTGTGGAGTTTCCCAGGCAAGGGAAAGATTATCTTTTGATTAAAATACTTAGGAATTTAGGTGTACAACATGAACGCATCGAATGTTTTTCATGGCTCTAATTTGCCTTTTGGAGCTTCTCCTCTAGATAGCTTTTCTTCCACCGATTGGACTCAAGAACTGATCGCTACTACCCAGCAATATTTACAATCTTTTTCCATATCTGCTGATTTTGCAGATAAAATACAGTTAGCCTTTGGGGATCAATCTAATTTAGAAATCGCTCATATTTTAATTGATAATTTAGCTAATGGGATAGTAATTCCCAATATTCAAATTATTCCCCAATATCAGCTAAATGCTTATGGAGCATTGGGTAACGATACTATTTATATTTCTGAAGAATTAAATAAATTAGATCACCTCCAACTTGCTGTAAACACATTTTTAGAAGAAACAGGACATTTTATTGATTCACAATTAAATACATTTGATACTCCAGGAGATGAAGGAGCTATTTTTGCTAAACTTGTCCAAAATCAGCCTTTAAGTTCTGATGAATTGATAAAATTAAAAACCGAAAATGATCACGGTACTTTAATATTCAATAACCAAACTATTCCTGTTGAATATGCAGACATAACAACAGATGAAGAGATACAGGAAATTTCAACGTCAGAGGCATTCAGTTTAGAATCCGACACTCTAGAAGACTCAAACAGCAGTAGTAGCGGACAATCTTTAGTCAGTGTAGCAGATAGTGAACCTTTAGTGGAATCAACCCTTGACTTTAGCGAAGACCTCTTGATTGTTTCTGGTGCTTCAGGCCAGAAGGTTGACCTTCAGTTCATCTGGACTCAACGAGAAGCTGCTTTTGATAATGAAATTGGAGTTTATGTGGTTGCTGCGGATGGGAGTGTAAACGGAGTAGCCCCCACTGACACAAGCTATGCAGCATCAGTCTTTGCCAGTTCGCAACGTTCTGTGGTTTTTGCCAGTCCTCCTAGTGGACAGGGACTGGGGACATCTCGCCAACTCACTTTTAGAGGAGGAGATCGTCTGGCATTCTATTTAATTCAAGACAACACCAGTAATGCTTTAGTGGCTTTTAACCCTAATAATATTGTTGTTGACAATAATGGCGACTCCAAAAATGATCTCCCGATCGCCTTTTTTAGTGTGGGGGCTGCTAATCCTGATAGCTTTGACCATGCAGTAATAGACATGGTTAGTGAGGGAATCTTTAAATTCGCTTGGGAAGACTTAATCGGCGGGGGAGATGCTGACTTTAATGATGTTCAGTTTACTGTTGCTGTGACCACTGATGCCCCAAACCCGACAGAACTTCCCCTTCCTGGTGCAGCCATGCTGATCCCAGGACTTCCTGACCAGTCAGTAGGAGTTAACTTAACAGAGGTGATAGAGAATGCTGGGTTTCAAAGCGAGGTGGGTTTATTTTTAGTTGATGATGCTATCGGAAGGATTGGGGATCTTGAACCTGGAGATGAGGGATATGCGGTAGCGGCCTTGGCTTCTGAACGACGGCTAATGAGTTGGAGGGAAGAACCAACGCCAGAAGCTTCTTTCTCTGTACCAGGAAATAGCTACATTGGCAGTTATCTCATTCAAGATAGCACCAGTGCAGAGTTCTTAGCAGCAAGGGCTGGTGATAACCCTCCTCTGGCTTTCTTCTCTTTAGTGGCTGCTAACTCTGATAAGTATGACCATTTCCGCAGTTATCCGATCGCAGAGAATGCCTATGAATTGGCTTGGGAAGATTTGACAGGTGGGGGCGATCGCGATTTTGATGATGTGGTTCTCCAAATTGCTTTTGATGTCCCTGCACAGGATATTCCCTCAATCTTCGTCAATGATGTCACCGTAGTTGAAGGAAATGAAGGGACAACGGATGCTGAAGTGGTGGTCAGTTTATCCAATCCCAGTAGTCAGACGGTAACAGTTGACTTCACCACGGCAGACGAGACAGCCACGGCGGGAGAAGACTATGAAGGGGTGAATGGGACAGTAAGTTTTGCTCCTGGGGAAACGCAGCAGTTGATTACAATTCCAATTTTAGGCGATACCACCGATGAACCCAATAAGACAGTTTTGGTGAATTTGAGTAATGCCGTGAATGGCGCGATCGCTCTCTCTTCTGCCACCGTTACGATTGAAGATGATGATGATCCTCAACCTCCAAGTATCAGTGCTGTTCTCGCCAATGATACAGGAGTGAGCGATCGCGATAACTTAACCCTTGACCCCACCATTAGCGGACAAACCACCAATGCGACGACCCTCCGCGCTAGTCTCAATGGGGGTGAATTGGTGGATATCAGTGACACCCTAACGGAAGCAGGGGACTTCACCCTGGGATTAGAGGAGTACAGTCTTTTAACGGATACGTTACCCGATGGGGACTATACCATTGCTTTCCAAGCCGAGAATAGTGGGGGAACCGAATCAACCCAAGTCAGCTTCACTTTAGACCGCACTGCCCCTTCTGTCCCCTTTAGCCTCGCACCAGAAAGTGATACCGGAGAACAGGGAGATAATACCACCACTGAATACCAAGTTAATTTAGTTGGTCAAACTGAACCAGGGTTAGAGGTTGCCTTAGTGAACGACCAACAGGTTGTCACCGCCGATGAGAATGGTAACTTTGTTGTTTCCAATGTCGCCATGCCCAGTGTTGGGACAGCCCCCTATACAGTGTTAGCGAGGGATGCGGCGGGGAATCAGGGACGGGAGGAAAACCGCCTAACCAGAGAAGGACTCAACAGCGCACCCACGATTACTAGCGCCCCAGAGACAACCTTGGATACTACAGTTACAGATACTTATACCTATCAGGTGGTGGCGACAGACCCTGATAATGATGTCCTCAGCTACAGCTTACTGGATGCGCCATTTACAGCCGAGATTGGGGACGACGGTTTACTCAGTTTTGCCCCTGGGGGAGTGTTACAACCAAGTTATGACTTCACGGTAGAAGTAAGTGATGGTCGGGGCGGGACGGATACTCAAACCTTTACGGTAGAAGTCCCCACCATTGTTAATGCTCAAGGGGTTATACGCGGGACTAAATGGGAGGATCTTAACAGGAATGGTTCTAGAGATATAGAAACTTTTGACAATTTTGATGACATTGGTAATCTAAGAATTGCTGGTAATGCAAGCATTGTCGAATCAGATTTAGTCAATGGAGAAAGTGTTTTAAGATTGACGACGGAAGAGGAATGGCAAGCTGGAAATGCTTTATTACAAACTCCCTTTGATCTTGTTGATGATGAAGGAAATATATTGTCTTTCTCGACTCGTTTCCAGTTTTCAATATCCAGTCCTACAGCAGGACTCAGTGATGAAGATGGTTTTGGTGCAGATGGTATTGCCTTTATTATTTCCCCCGTTGATAATGTAGGAGAAGCTGGAGGCGGAATTGGTTATGGTGGTCTGGATAATAGTGTTGCTGTTGAAATAGATACTTACAACAATGTAAACGAGGGTACTTGGGATTCCAACAATGGGAATCATATCGCAATCAACCTTGACGGTAATCTAACTCCTATCGAACAAACTAATATTCCGACTGAAGTTGACACAAACCGATTCAATAATGGGGAAATTTGGAATGTTTGGATTGATTATGATGGAACTTCCCAAACTTTAGAAGCTAGAGTATCACAGACTAATAGCCGTCCAGAGCAACCTAATGTATCAGCTAATGTTAATATCCCCGAAGTTCTTGAGACAGAAGAGTTTTTTGTCGGTTTTACCTCAGCGACAGGACTAGGATGGGGCAACCACGATATTCTATCTTGGACGTTTGGCATTAATGAACCAGGAATCTCAGGGGTTCAAGTTTATTTAGATGCGAACAACAACGGCATCCTTGACCCAGGTGAACCCATGCAAATCACTGTGGAGGATGACCCGAATACCCCTGATATTAATGAGACAGGGCAATATGAGTTTACCAATCTGTTACCTGGAACTTACATTGTCCGTGAAGTTGTTCCCGCAGGGTTTGAACAAACAGCACCCAGTCCAACAACCACAGATGTAGGAAATGGGGTTGCTGATGTTGTTTTAGAATTTGTTTCTGGTGGAAATGCGCCCTCGCCTTTAGTCGAGCCTTATGGTTCAACTGGAGGGATTCCACCTACTTCACCGTTTAATAATAACGGACAATATACCGTTGAACCTGTTGAGCCGACGGTTGTTCTAGGTCCCCCTCCCCCAAGTCCCGTTGTTAGCAGTAATCCTGAAGTGGATTGGTTAGCCCTACCCGAAGGGTCTTATGTCACCGTTGGCTTTACCGATGAAAGAGTGATTGATGGACCTGGAGACGATATTTTCATTCGCAGTTTTGGACTAGAAGATTCCGCTAATGAATTGGCTGATGTCTATGTGAGTGCCAATGGCGTAGATTTTGAATTTTTGGGAACGGTGAACGAAATGGGGCTGGTTTCCCTTGACTTAGCCACAATTGGATTTACCGAACCTGTTACGGCTGTGCGGGTGGTTGGTCTAGATAATCGAGGTTCATCCCCTGGGTTTGATTTAATCGGGGTTGAAGTTTTACCGGATAGTATTCAGAGTGCTGGTTTCCATAACGTTGAACTTGGTGAAGGAGAGGTTGTTGAAAATATTAACTTTGGTAATGCTGAGATTCCAGTCAGTACAGGCATTATACGCGGGACTAAATGGGAAGATATTAACGGTGACGGGATCAGAAACATCGACAGAGTTGAATTAGTTAATAATTCTACACAAGCGTACTATAACGATAATCTTGGCAACCTTTATCCTGGAGATCCGGAAGACCCCCTAGCTCAATTCTTTTTCGCTCCAAATGGTACTGATACTCAAAATTTCTTTGATGGACAGTACACCGAAGCTCCCGATTTAAGTGAAATCAGTCAGTTAGAAAATTGGCTGGTTGCTCCCGAACAAGCTCTACAAAATGTTTTTTGGAGCGAGTTGCAGACTATTCCCCTGTCTTGGAATATTAACGATGAAAACGCGATCATTTACGAAGTTGATGGTGGAACGACAGGGATTAGTGATGTTGTTGGCAGTTTTGGTGTAGATAACGGTTTATTTATTTGGGTCAACGGCGAATATAAATTTGGAGCGAATGGTCCTGGTGTTGTTGAGCCTGGGGAATATCAAGTCAATTTAGGTGATTTAAACCCAGGTCGAAATTATATTCAAGTGCTTCGTCAAGATTATGGGGGAGTAGATGGCTACGATGTTCAGATTACTGGTATAAGAAATTTTGAACCAGGACTAGCAGGCGTTAGCGTTTATCTCGATACTAATAACAATGCCATCCTTGACCCTGGTGAGCCTGTCCAAGTCACTGCTGAAGATGATCCAAGCACTCCCGATATTGATGAAACTGGACAATATGAATTTACAGATTTGCCTGCAGGAACTTATACCGTCCGTGAAGTTGTTCCTGAAGGCTTTGAACAGACATTTCCACAAGGGGGACAGCAGGAAGTAACCATTAATTTTGACAACTTAAGTTCTGGAACTCAACCTAGTAATGCCTTACAAGATGTTGGCGTATTGCTCTACAGTGTTGAGGCGAGTGGTACAGTTGCCGTATCAGAAAATATTACTTTTGAAAACGTTGAAAATAGTTTTCAACTTCTGGATTACTCGCAGTTTTCTTCGCCACCCAACGGAGTTATATCTTTGCTTGAGCCTCTAGGTGATGTACTAATTGAGTTTACTAATCCTGTTAATGAAGTCAGCTTGGTAAGTGATTTAACCATTGGCGATCCAGGAGGAGTTGATATTGTTCGATTAATTGCCTTGGAAAAAGTTGGTGAAAATGAGTTTGAAGTTTTAGCAATTGACGAAATTTTTGACGACGAGACAACATTACCAGAAGCAACTCTTTCTCTGAATTTAGGGAATGAATCCTTTTCTTATGCTCTATTTGAAGTAACAACGGAACTCGAAGGTTTTGACGATCTCAGCTTTATTCGTACTCTGCCGAATTACCATGTAGTCGAACTAGGAATCGGAGAAATTGTTGAAAATCGTGATTTTGGTAACATCCAAGTAGGAACGGGTAATCTTTCACCGCGCATTATTTCCACTCCTTTTACCAGAGCCGTTCCTGGTGTTTCTTACGGCTACGAAGTCAGGGCAACGGATGGGGATGGCGACCCCTTACTCTACAGCCTCCTAACCGCACCGGAGGGAATGACCATTGATGAAAATGGCGTGATTGCCTGGGAAACAGGGGCGATTGGAACTTACTCTGTAGAGATTCAAGTGGATGACGGTCAAGGGGGAGTTGTTACCCAAAGCTATGAAATTAATGTGGTAGAAGCAGGGGCGGGTTCTCAAGTACCACAAGTAAATCTTGGCTTTAGTAGTTCGGTGCTGGATTTGGGTGACACCTTGAATTTGCAAATACAAGGTTTTGATGATGTGGGATTAGCGGATTTAGACCTAGCCTTTGGTGGAAACTCCCTCCTTTTGAATCCTGATTCTGTTGGTAACGGTTTGATTAATACGGCTTCTGTTACCCCAGATGCGCCTGGATTATACAAGGTGGTGGCAACGGCAGTGGATACTGATGGGAATGTGGTCACGAAAACCCAGGATATTCGGGTTGTTGACCCCTCAGATACAGAAGCCCCGTTTGTGGAAATTAACCTAACGGAGTTTGAAGCCAATGGCTCAGTGATTAGAAGCCTCACTGACTTGGTGGGGACAGTCACCGATGAGAACTTAGAGTTCTATCGCGTCGAAATTGCCCCGGTTAGCCTCCTTGACCTGAATAATTTTGGCCAGCCAGACCCAGACTATATCCTGATTGCAGAAGGGAACAGCAATGTAACCAATAGCACCTTAGCGCAAATTGATCCTCTCCAGTTCAATAACGACAGTTATTTTATTCGGGTTTATGCCCAGGATTTTAGCGGGAATGGCAATGTTCAAGGCATCGTTTTGGGCATTGATACGGCCACGAAGCCAGGGGAATTTAGCATTGATTTTGTGGATTTATCCCTTCCCTTGACGGGAATCCCCATTGAAATCACCCGTAGCTACAGTAGTTTGGATGCCAATATTCCAGGAGATTTTGGCTATGGCTGGACTCTAGGTTTACAGGAGGGGAATATTGTCGAATCTTCCCCCACTGGAATTGACCTCTCCCAAGATGACTTCTTTGGCGGCAACAGCTTTACGGTGGGAACGAGAGTTACCCTGAATACCCCCGATGGTCGTCGTGTCGGCTTTACCTTTGACCCTGTTCCCCAAGGCAGTTTACTGGGAACAGCCTGGAAACCCCGCTTTACCCCTGACCCTGGGGTGTTTGATACCCTTGAGGTTGAGGATAGTTCTCTCTCCCTGCGTTCCGATGGGACTTATGGGTTATTCCTGTTTGGATTCTCCTATAATCCGAGTGAGTACAAGCTGACCACTCGTGATCGCACAGTTTATAACTATAGTCAGAATGAAGGCTTACAAAATGTCATAGATCGCAATGGGAATAGCCTCATCTTTAGCGAGGAAGGAATTATCAGTTCAACGGGGGCAGAAATTGACTTTATCCGCGATGGTGCAGGACGGATTATTGAAATCATTGACCCGGAAGGCAATTCCCTGAAGTATGGCTACAATGCCAATGGTGACTTAGTTTCGGTTACAGACCGTCAAGAGAATACCACCACCCTGAAATATGAAGCCCCCCGTCCTCACTACCTGACGGAAATCATTGACCCCTTGGGCAGAAGTGGGACACGCACCGAATACGGCGAAAATGGACAAATTAGCCGGATTATTGATGCAGATGGGAATGCCATTGAGCTTAATTTTGACAATGCAGCGTCATCTCAAACCCTCACTGACCCATTCGGAAATGAACTGACCTTAATTTATGATGAACGGGGGAATGTCCTTCAGCAAATTGACCCCTTGGGAGGTGTCACCACCCGCACCTACGATGAGGATAACAATATTCTCACGGAAACTGACCCAGAAGAAAATACTACTACCTTTACCTACGATGAAAATGGGAATGTTCTCACCCAAACTGACCCTCTGGGGAATACTACAACTTTTGTCTATAACGAGTTTAGTCAAGTTCTCACGGAAACCAACCCGTTAGGATTTGTCACGACTAATGAATACGATGATGACGGGAATCTAATCCAAACCACTGACGCAGAAGGAAATGTTACCACCTACGTTTATGATGAGGTGGGTAATCTGCAACAGGCAACGGATGAAGCAGGTAATGTTACAGCCTTTGCCTATAATCTCTTTGGCTTAATTACTCAGATTACTGACCCTGAAGAGGGTGTGACAGCTTTAAATTATGACAATAATGGCAATATTACCAGCGTTACAACTCCAAGAGGGTTTACTACTACGTTTGGCTATAACAACGAAAACCTACTCACAACCCTTACTGACGCACTAGGTAACGTTAACACCATTGAATATGATGCAGCAGGTCAGCGTACAGCTACGGTGGATGCGCTAGGAAGACGGACTGAGTTTACTTATAATAATCGCGGTTTATTAGAAACAACCACCTATCCTGATGGTACAGTTGAAACCCTAGTCTATGATGCCTTAGACCGCCAGATTGCGACCATCGACCGCAATGGAAACCGAACAGAGTTTCAATATGACCCCTTAAACCGTTTGATTGGGGTAGTGGATGCCTTAAATAATCAAACTACCTACGAACGGGATTTAAACGGCAATCTGATTCGACAAACCGATGCCAATGGACGCAATACCCGCTTCACCTATGATGAACTTAACCGCATTGCCACAACCACTTTACCTCTAGGTCAAACTTCCACCAATACCTACGATGCGCTTGGTAACTTAGTTCAAGTTAATGACTTTAATGGGAATGTCCTCAACTATGACTATGACGGTTTACAACAACTCACCGAAGTCAGTTTGGCAGATGGGACAGCCTTAGAAACCTTTACCTATACGCCTACTGGACTGGTCGCCACCACTGAAGATGAACGGGGATTAACTCAGTTTACCTACGATGGACTTGACCAACTCACTAGCCGTATTGACCCTGATGGAGCAGAGATCGTTTATCTCTATGATGCCGATGGCAATGTGGCAGCGTTGACAACTCCGGCGGGGACAGTCTCTTATAACTATGATGGGGTGGGGAATCTCGATACCGTTACTGACCGAGAGGGGTTAGTGACTGACTATGATTATGATGCAGTGGGGAATCTGATTCAGACGACTTTCCCCAATGGCGTAATTGAAACCCACCAGTATGATGTCCTTGACCGCATTCAACAACTCACCACCACTGATAATAGTAACAATATCCTCACCAGCTACACTTACACCTTTGATAATGTCGGAAATCGCCTCAGTGAAACCGATAACACGGGACGAGTGACCAACTACACTTATGATGACTTGTATCGCGTCACAGAAGTTGAGGTAACGGACTCCACATTGGGAGATGAAACCACCACCTACACATACAATGCGGTGGGGAATATCCAAACCAAGATCGACAGCAGTGGCACAACCACCTACACTTATGATGAAAATGACCGTTTGCTACAGGAAGAAAGCAATGGTCAGGTCATCACCTACACCTACGATGAGGCAGGAAATCGGATTGATAAGCGGGTTAATGGCATTATCGTTGAGGTCTATAACTGGAATATTCAGGGTGAACTAGCAGGGGCGACGATTACGGAAGGGGAGACAACGACTAATGTGGTGTATCAATACAACACCAATGGTATCCGCGTCAGTCAAACCGTTGATGGGGATGAAACCCGCTTCTTGATTGATACGACGCAACAGGAATTTGCCCAAGTGATTGAAGAATACAGTCCTGGTGGGATTATTCAGGTGGTTTATACGCACGGGAATGACCTGATTAGCCAAACCAGGGATACGGAAAAAGGCTTCTATCACGCTGATTCTTTGGGTAGTGTGCGGTTGTTGACGGATATTGCCGGAAATGTGGCGAATGCTTATCTCTATGACCCCTACGGAAGTGTAATTAATCAGTTGGAGGTACAGGAAAATGCCTATAAGTTTACAGGGGAACAGTTTGATAGTGAGTTAGAAAATTACTATCTCCGAGCGCGATATTATAATCCAGCAACGGGACGGTTTGTGTCGAGAGATCCCTTTGCAGGATTTTTGGAAAGACCGTTAAGTTTGAATGATTATCTTTATGGTGAAGGGAATCCGATAAATGCGATCGATCCGAGTGGTGAGGTTGCTTTGATAGAATACGTCGCTCCCCTTGTAGGACTTCTTGGAGACACGCCAGGATTCGTTGCAGATTTTGCTGATACTCTCCGTAATTGTTTTACAGATCCTACTAAACCAACTGATAGGGATTATGCTATAGCAGCATTTAGTGTATTTAGTACGGCCGCATTAGCTTATTTGACATCTGCTCCATTTTTGCTTGTTTCCGTTATAAGTTTACCTATATTTGCTATATTTGCTAAAGTTTATTGCTCAATTGTCATACCTAATCTTCAACTCAAATGACGTGATCGCACCCACCTAGAATGCGTTTTCTAATCCTACTTTTGTCAAACCAACATTGGATAATTGGGAACGCACCAGGAAACCAAATAACTCCGATCCTCCTAGCTTAGATGAACTCAGGAAATGGGTCTTAATCGCAGGTTACACCTACGTGATGAGAGAGGATGGGAAGGCAGTAGCTTACCGTAGGTATCACTAGGGGCAGGGACGCGAAGCACGTCTAATGATTGCGTCATTATTGAGCATAACTCCTTCGATAATATTCGCAGTAACCCCTAGCTTGAACAAAAACCATTCATTACAGACTAAAATTATTGAGTGGGTAATTCGCACTGCTCTCAAGCATTTACAGGAGAATGAAGCGATGAATATTCATCTAGATCCAGAACTAGAAAGTTTAATTCAATCCCAATTAAATACCCATCAATATCAAAGTCCTGAACAGGTACTAGAAGCAGCCTTGAAATTGTTGATTGCATCACAGCAACAAAAAGCCCAAGCCTCTCAAAGTCCTTGGGATATATTAGAAGAGTTAGCTGGAACAATTGAAGCCCCTGATGATTGGTCAGCCGAACGCGATCGCTACTTATACGGTACTCCGAAGCGAAACAGTAACCATGAGTAACGAGCGGTTATTTTTAGATACGGCGTTTATTCAAGCCGTTCTCAACAGCCGTGACCAGTAATGTATTTTTCTTAGCCTTTATAGGTTAGGTTGAAAACGGAAACTCAACATTAACCCCTATTATTTCAACCCTGTTATGTGTTCGGTTTCAGAATGATTTTGGGGAATAAGATATAATCAAAAAACTAAAAAGAATAAAGCCATTATGAGTTACCACAATATTATTACCATTGAACCTGGAAAGCGAAGTGGAAAACCCTGTATTCGGGGAATGCGTATAACAGTGTACGACATTCTCGAATATTTAGCCGGAGGAATGACAGAAGCAGAAATTCTGGAAGATTTTTCAGAATTAACCTCTGAGGATATTAAGGCTTGTTTAGCTTTTGCTGCTGATCGAGAGAAAAAATTATTTGTCGTATCTCTATGAAACTGCTATTAAATGAAAATTTGTCAGATCGAATGATTAACAAAATCATTGATTTATATCCCGATTCTCAGCACGTCAAGACTTATAGTGAAACAGAAAGTGTTTTGATATTAAACTGAGTGCGATCGCGCTAGTATTCAAGAAATTAAGAAAAGTTGGAGTTTGCCATGAGTGAGTCATATCCCTACCCCAATGAAGAAGTGAAAAAGCACTGTCTGGGAAAGTTAAGAGAAACCAACACCTCAGCTAGAATTATACAACTTGTTTTTAGAAGACGCGATAACCAATTTAAGCCGGAGCGCGATCGCGCCCACCCAGAACGCGCTTCCTAATCCTACTTTTGTCACACCAACACTGGATAATTGGGAACGCACCAGGAAACCAAATAACTCCGATCCTCCTACCTTAGATGAACTCAGGAAATAGGTCTTAACCGCAGGTTACACCTACGTTTTTTGAAGAGAGGGAGGTGCGATGGCTTACAGTAGGCTTCGCGATCTCGTAGGTTGGGTTAGGGAACAAAAATCGACATAATACTTTATAATTAATTAGGTCGATTAGGAATCATTTTGGGATTAGGCGGAGTGTGATTTCCGAAAGCAGTCTTGAGTGGTAATGTAACCAGAGCAACGATTGTCATTAACCCCAGCATTTTTGTTTTCATGGCAGCTATTATCTTGAAATACTTAACTATGAAGATACCGGATGTTCTCCCATTGCGTATAGAACTTGGCGCAAATTCACCAACCCTTGTCGATTTAAGCGTAGCTCAGAGACGGTTGCTCGTCCAGTTGGTGTTACGCCGATGACTAACGTATAGTCCTCATTCCAAGCAAAATGCTCTTGCCACTTTTGCTTCCTGGGGTCATATAGGGACACCAGTTGTCCGTTAACGGGGTCTTTTCCTTCGGTCTTGTTGTATTTATGATTATTGCAGCCTTGACAAGCCAGAGCAAGATTCTCCAAACAAGTTCCTCCGCCTTTACTTATAGGATGGATATGTTCAATCGAAAAACTCTGCGTTGCAAATTTCTCTTGACTTTGGCAATATTCACAGCAGTTCTTGGCTCTGAGTTTTACCGCCTCTCGCAGCGCAGTGGAAATCGGTTCACTCATAGAGAATTCGGCTGAATCCCAAGTTGTTCAACCAAAGCACTCAAAGAAGTCTGTCGGAGTTGGGCTAACTGCGCTAGGTCTTGCAATCTCTGGGCTTGCTGGGCTTCAGCAACCTCGGTCAATTCCAAAAGTTCCCGATATTCTGATTCTGTTAAGGTTTCTGCCTCTCGTTGCTCAATCAAATACTGGTAGCGTTGTTGAGTTGCTGGGGGTAGCCCTTGGTTGATTTTCAGGAGTAATTGGGTTTCATCCTGACTCAAGGAAGGATAAGTCTGCTGTGCTTTTAGGGCGATGACCTCCTGAGCAAATTGCTCTAACTCAGTAGGGCTGAGTTGTTGCGCTGCTTGTAATAAGTTTTCCTTCGAGAGTTGAGCGTCAATTTTTACCGTCGGCATCTTTATTCCTCAGTGATACCTTGTTTCTATTATATAACTTGATTAATTGCGTTAGTAATGTAGGGACAAGTTTCATTTCTTCATAGAGATTGGGGTTAATGCGGTTGTATCTGACCTTACTATTTTTGCCCACAATCTTGACTCGATACCCCCCATCGTGAGCGGGAGAGACATCATCCCAGTGAAGATTGATTGCCTCATGCACCCGCAGACCTAAGAGATAGGCGGTTTTGAGGAGGACGCGATCGCGCAAATTGATGCTGAGTTACGCCAACAAAGACGAACAAGATGATTACCAAGCCTGGTACAATCATCGAACCCCTGGGATTAGTCCTCTTAGGTTAGTTGAGGTAGAGGGGAAGGGCGATCGCAGTAGCTTACCGTAGGTATCACTAGGGGCAGGGACGCGAAGCACGTCTAATGATTGCGTCATTATTGAGCATAACTCCTTAATCTTCCTGATTATTTTCCCTTGGTATGTGTTGGTTGCACTACTAATCCATGAAACCCTTACCTAGCCTAGAGTATGAAATTTTGAATTATAAAAGCGTGAATTTTGAATTTGTATAATATATTGACAATGTAAATACAAAATGCCTTATAATATAAAGCTATGGATCACAAATTTATTGTTAATGGCATTACTTTCATCTGGAATGAGGAGAAGGCAAGACAAAACCCAATTAAGCATAAGGGTGTGACCTTTGAAAGAGCAGTGGAAGCCTTTTTTGATCCATTTTTAGTGGTAGTAGATGCCAGTCGTAATTATGAAGCTAGAGATGCCATTATTGGGATGGATAAACGTAGCTATCTTTTATTTGTGGTTCATCTTCAACAAGAGAATGACATGATAAGAATTATTTCCGCCCGTAAAGCGACCCGTCAAGAACGTAATTACTATGAAAATTGAAACTTTAAAACAAAGATTAAAAAAAGATCGTCCAATGAAAACGATTACCCTTCGCATTCCTGAAGACGTAGTTGAAGACTTAAAAAGAATAGCACCTGTATTGGGTTTTTCTGGTTATCAGCCTTTAATGAGAACTTATATTGGGCAAGGTTTACGAGAAGATTTAGAAAAAGTGGAGAATAACCCGTTCTGGGAATTAATAGAAAGTCTTAAACGTCATGGTGTAGAAGAAGATATTATTAACCATGCTCTTGATGAAATTGCTCATCATTAATTGTCTACATACCAAGAGTTTTAGCCCTAAAATTACTACAAACATCTGGTGAAAATTAAATACGCTTTATCTACAACCCTCGTAGAGACGTGACCTGGAACGTCTCTACAATCTTTACCGGAGATGTCTTACTTTTACACGACTACCGATCAAGTTTATTGATGAAATTATCTCGTAACACTTTTTTCTACCGATTCAGAGAGGAGGGGAAGGGCGATCGCGGTAGCTTACCGTAAGAATTGATTATTAGGATATGGGAGAGCGATCGCGCCTCGCTACAATAAACTTATTCTCTAACTTCAAAAGATACCATGTCACAAACAATTCAGTTTCATCAGATTTTAGAAATGATTAACGATCTTTCCCTTGATGAACAAGATGACTTAATCAATATCATTCGACATAGACAAATAGAAAAAAGACGAGAAGAAATTGCCCAGAATATTCATCAAGCCCGTAAAGACTATCAAGAAGGGAAAGTATTTCGGGGAAATATTGATGATATCATTGCAGAATTAAATAATGACTAAATTAACTCTAAGCCCATCCTTTAGATGAGCTTTTAAATCCGTTATTAAAAAAAGACCTGACTTTATTTTTATAAATGGCGTGACTACCTTTCTGGGAGGGGAAACCCATCTAAATTGTATATTTAAAAGTTACGCTATACTTCCTCCAAATAACTTATCACTGCCTCCAATTCTGCCATTGCCTGATTAAACCGATTCAACATTGTTTCTGCTATTTCTGATTCACTATTAACACTTTGTAATTTTTCTCTCACTACATGATCAAGTGCTTCTATCCACAGTGATAAATTGGTATTTCGTACTGCTGTTAATAACCCCATATTGGTAAGCACAGACAAATGAAAACCTAGATTATCTTGTCCA
>NZ_JAYGHC010000060.1:5112-29589 GCF_034932285.1 Cronbergia sp. UHCC 0137 | reverse complement strand
GTAGCTTGTGCGATCGCTAATAGCTAATATTCTAACAGAATTTAATAACCCACATTCTTCTAAATCCATTCTTCGTCTGCTTGGGCTTTGATTAAAGTAGCTTTTAAATTTTCCCAGTCTATCTCTGAAGCTGGTTGATTTGTTAACAATTGACCTTGGTGGAGATGTATTAGTCGGGTGCAGAAGGCTTGTGCTAGTTCTAGTTGATGATTGACCATCAATATTGAGGTTGACTGGGTTTGAGTTAGCTGAATCAGGGTTTGAATTAAATTGGCTGATGTACCAGCATCTAACGCAGAGGTAGGTTCATCTAATAGTATGACTTTAGGTTGGGTAATTAAGGCTCGCGCGATCGCTATTAATTGTCTTTGTCCTGCTGAAAGTTGTAGTTCAGTTTTTGATAACCATTGATCAGGAATGTGCAGTTTTTCTTGCAAATCACTGATTTTTTGCTGAATTATCTGTTTAGATAAACCACGCAAAACTAGAGGATATGCTAAGGCTTCCTGAACGGTCATCCCCAATAACTTAGATTCTTGCTGTACTAATGTCACTTGTTGACGTAATTGAATCACTGGAATTTGACGATATTCCTG
This sequence comes from Cronbergia sp. UHCC 0137, assembly GCF_034932285.1. Classification (NCBI taxonomy): domain Bacteria; kingdom Bacillati; phylum Cyanobacteriota; class Cyanophyceae; order Nostocales; family Nostocaceae; genus Cronbergia; species Cronbergia sp. UHCC 0137. The sequence continues at coordinate 28,993 of NZ_JAYGHC010000060.1, read as the reverse complement.
ATTTTCTAGATATATTTTGCCGCTAGTTGGTTCAGTTAGTCTATTGAGGAGACGTAAAAGTGAAGTTTTACCAGCACCAGTAGTTCCGATGATGATTAGGCGATCGCCAGCAAATAATTCAAAGGAAATATCCTGTAAAATAGAGTATCCTGGCAAATTGCTGGAATGTTGACTTTTTAGCCTTGCTGACAGATTAACTTGCTCAATTTTTAATATGGGTCTGGGTGTGAGATTATTCAAAGTAGATGAGGGGTTGGGGAACATTACCAATTACGAACAGAGGTTTAACAGATTACACAGATTACACAGATTTGAAGATTATCCAATTACGAACACGGATTTAACGGATTACACAGATGACACGGATTTGCAGATTATCCAATTACCAATTACCAATTACCAATTACCAATTACCAATTACCAATTACCAATTACCAATTACTGCTGTATTGATAGTCCAAGCATCTACTAATAATAATAGTAAAGTAAAAGCAAATAAAATCATGTACATCCAAGGTTGAGCTAAAGGACGTACATCTTTAGTATCAATGCCTGTTTTAGTTTGTACAATATTCACTAAACGGGCAAATCCAGCTACACGCATTGGTAATAAATAACCTTTTCCATCTTGACTGAGAAAATAATAAACTAACCCACCTTGACCAGTGGTGCGGGGTTTTAATTCTTTAATATCTGACCAAGACAAATTCCAACCTTTACGAAAAAAGCCGGGAACCCAAACAGGGTAACATACCTTAATTCCTTGATCATCTACTATTACCCTTTCCGTTAACACTGCATACAATCCCACAAAACCGATGATAATTCCTGCTGATAATAATGTTGGTGGTGTGGGTGCATTGGTTACTTTAGCTAAAAAAGGTAAGGGAATTGTCAACGCTAAATATAGACTCAATAGAGTAATTCTAATTAACGGAGATAAACAAAAAATAGAAATTGAATTTGCTGTCATAGCTAGTAATAATTGTAGATTTTGATGTAAATACTCAGGATCTCATGTTAATACAAAACTTACACAAAATATATTTCAAAACCTCATTTCTCTGTGAACTCTGTGCCTCTGTGGTTCGTTTTTCATTATTATAAATATTTTTGTACAACAGTCCAACCCGTTAGAGACACCCAAGCAAAACCAATAAATAGCAAAATATTTGTGCTGATATGTAATGGTTTAGCCCAGGTTTTACTCGGACTAATTTGGGTAGCGCTAAAAACGGATAGTGCAACTAACCCTACTACTAATAATCCAGCAAATAAATGTGGTGAATGTCCCAAAGAACCAAAGTGTCCCAAAGTTCCAACAATACCAATAGCCAGAAGTAACAGAACTAAACTAACCATAATTATGCCGATTAGATAGTGGAGATCCCGGACTTTGTTATTGACTGCTGGTAATAAAACACCCAAAGGCGATCGCCCTGTGGTTCGGACTCGAAACATCCAAATACCCGTCAATGCTAACAAAAAATAAGCCAGCAACGAGAAACCCATAGACCAAGCGGCTATTTTCCATAACCATAAAAAAGAAGGTAGGTGCATAAAAACACAAATAAATTAAAAAATTACAGATTGATTACGTCCCTGTTGTTTAGCACGATAGAGTGCCTGATCTGCTTGATTAATCAGGTCTGCTGGTGATGTCTCAGAAGAGGGAAGCAGGACAGCAAGGCCAAGACTAATGGTGATTATATCACTGACTTTAGAGGCTTGGTGAGGAATGGCTAATTTTTTAACCGCCAGGTGAATGCGATCGCCAACAGCGATCGCCCCTTCAATATCAGTATCAGGCAAAATAACTACAAATTCTTCGCCACCATAACGAGCCAACAAATCTGTTGAACGACATACCATTTGTTCCACAGCCTGAGCAATTTTAATCAGGCATTCATCCCCTAATTGATGTCCGTAAAAATCATTATAGTTTTTAAAATAATCAACATCAAATAATAGTAAAGATAAATTTTTCTGTTCTCGATAGAGTCGATTCCATTCTTGCTTTAAATGATGATCAAAACAGCGTCGATTAGCAATTTTAGTTAACCCATCAGTATTTACTAGCTTTTCTAACTCTTGATTTGCTAATCTGAGGTTATATTCTGCTTGTTGCAAATGTTCTTCTACTTGTTTACGTTCGGTCGTATCTAAAACAACGCCATAAAATGCAACTTCTCCATTTTCCCTCTGTTCTGGACTAGACCTAGCTTTTATCCACTTAATTTTTCCTGAAGGAGTAATAATACGCCATTCATAATTAAAAAGAGACATAGTTTTTATGCTGTAATTTATAGCTTCTTCATAACCAGCACAATCATCAGGATGAAACTGCTCAAAGCACAGGTTAGGATTTTCAAGTGCCTCAGCAACAGTAATTTCATGAATATCCTCAAATGCACGAGTTATGTATTCATAATACCACGAACCGTCTAACCTTCTGACCGTAATATAAATTACTCCTGGTGAAGATGCTGAAATCTTCTGAAGCTGCTTTTTACTTTTAATTAAAGCTAATTCTGCTTCTTTGCGTTCACTAATATCTGTAACTCGCACCAAATCAACAATCTTACCTGCTATATTAATACGTTTAACTGCTAAATTACCCCAAAAATTTCTACCTGTTTTAGTCAAATATTCTATTTCTTGACTCCAAAAACCTAATTTATCTATATCATCAATAATCGTAGTTATTTCATCATCAGTAAATTGCCGCTTTTGTAATTTCTGCCCCTCAGTTCCAATTAGTTCTTCTTTGCTAGTAACTTCAAACATTTCTACAGCCCGGTTATTGCAATCAATAATTAAGGGATTGGGAACATCAACTAAAAAAATTGCATCAGTAGATTCGTTATAGATAGCTTCTCTTAGATCTCGACTTTTTCTGAGTTCTAATTCTGCCTGTTTACGATCAGTGACATCTTGAGATGTTCCTAAATTTTGTCTTACACTACCATCCGCATTTCTAGAGAATACCCTATCTCGACTATAAAGCCAACGCCATTGTCCTTGAGCATCCTTAACACGATATTCTATTTCAACGAACTCACAATCTTGCAAATTATAAAGCCGTTCCATGGTTTCATAAACGAGATGTAGATCATCGGGATGGCAGATAATAGCAAACAAATTTGCCCCCATTTCCTGAATTTGTGCAGCAGAATATCCCAAAAGTTCTCCGACTGAACGATTCATATAAATATTTTTCTGGGCAATATGGTCGTAAATATAAAGTAAGTTTGGTGTTAGCTGTGTAATTTGTTCAATAAAGTGTTGACTCTCCCGTAGTTGAACTTCTATTTGTTTGCGTAACCTAAGTTCTTCATAAATGTTGCTAACATCTCTCATCACGCCAATAACGCAATTCTGTTCGTCCAAATATTCTACTTTGGCTGATATTAAAACAGTCTTAATTTGCCTTGAATAAATGCGAATTTCTGCTTTAAAATTGAGGATAATTCCTTCATGGTTTAGAGTTTTTTTGAAGTAGTGTAAATCCTCTAAATTTTCCCAAAGCCCCAATTCTATGCAAGTTTTCCCAATGATATTTTCTTGGCTATCTCCCCAAAACTGGCAAAAACTTTGATTAACATTCAACAATCTTCCTGCGTTTAAGGTGGCAATCCAAACAGGGTCAGGAGTGGTATTAAAAATAGTTAAAAATTTGCTTTCCGATTCCTGAAAGGATTTTTTTATTTGAGTAGACATCTGGTTAAAAGATGTGGCTAAAACTTTTAGTTCTGCTATGGCTATATCTTCAGATAAAGACTCTTGCCATTCTCCTTTAGTCATCGCTTGACTAGCTCGACTCAATCGCAAAATTGGTTTAGCTATCCAGTATGCAGAAAAGCTACCAGTCCCAATGGAAATTACCAGCCCCAAACAACAAATCAAAAAGGTTCTGTAGATATTATCATCAATTTCTGATGTAAATTCTGATTGGGGAATTACTGTTATTACGAGCCAATTTAAACCGTAATTGTCCCTATAGGGTGTAACTCTGACAAAGGGTTTTTGTGATAAAGACAAATGGAAAAGTTGGGGTTTAGAAATTGCTTGTAAACTGCCAAACCGTTGTATTAAATCCTGGGTTACTTGACGAATTATAGGTTCACTGCTATTCAAAGCTTGCAGTCGTGTAGCTTTACCATTGATGATAGGTGCTGGAGATTCATCCCCGGAACTGGCAACAATTAATCCTGATTGCTCAATGATGAATATCTTACCCGATCTCCCATGATGTAGTGTTTTCAGAAATTGACTGATTTGTGAAAGTTTGAGATCAATACCAAGTACACCTAACAAATTTTTCTGCTGATCATAAACAGGAGCGCTGGCAGAAATACTGATGTAATCAGGTAAATCTCCCCAGGTGTAAATGGAACTCCAGATCGGTTTACCTGCTTTAACTGCATCTGAGTACCAAGCAGCTTGATTTGTTTGTGGGTTTTTAATGGTATAGATTAACTTGAGCCGATCGCCTTGGTTATCTGCTGAGTAGGCGCGGATTTTGCTAAGGTCAGATAGGGGAATTTCTGCAATTCGCAATTGATTACCCAGCCCATAACCAGCGCCAATAAATCCTCCTTTTTTGCTACCAAAGTTAACATAGGCAAAATTGAGCGATCGCACCTGACGATAAAAATATTTTCCTAAAGAGTTAAAATCATTCAAGTCTAAAATTCCTGACTCAAAAGCATCTAAATTTATGCGGTTAATTTCCTGAGCTTTCCCCAAATAACTATCTAAATGTTGCTCAACGCGATCGCTCACCTCTGTCATTAATTGATCTGCTACCTTCTCTATAGCCCTTTGTCCGCTACGGTAAGAAAAATAACCCACCAGTGTCGCCACTCCCACAGTTTGCAACACAAACGGCACAATCAGCAGAGTTCTTAGCGGCACTTTGGCAACTATTTTAACAAACCAGTAGAGGGGGGAATAGTTCATTTCATAACTGTAAAGTCATCCAATTTTAAACCACTTTACTAGAAGTTGTACAAATGTTTGATTACAATGTCTTTTTTAAACTGGATCAGATTTACTAAATAAAAAAGGTTACTGGATTCAGCAACCTCAAAATTAAACAAATTTGTTTTCTTAATCAACAAGATGCCAATCTTAAAAATTGTAAGGGTTTTCTACTATCTCCTATTTTGGTATTAATTACTGATGTGGCTACTGCCTTGGTATTTATGGGGTTTATTTCTGTAGATGATTTTGTATCAGATTCATCATCATGACTAGGTTCGGTCAGTGCCAGGCGATCGCATGGGATCGTATCTGATAAAATAGCACTGGCCATCATCCCCGTGTGAATCTCCATTTGAGCTTCTTTTGGGGCTTCAAAAACTAGCCTTTGTCCAGGAAAAACTACCCTTTCAAAATACCAGTTAGGAATATTGGAAATGCGAGCCACCTGTATCTTATTCGTGGCATTAACGTAGCAGCAGAGAAACTTCCCCGAATGCTCCGGTGGTAGAGGATCTAATATTTGAGCCATAACTGCTGAGGAGCTTGTACGCCACAACTTTACATTACACAATCCAAACTAGCATCCGATGATCCCCAATTGCTGTAACTCCGACTACCAACTGGAATTTTCTGCATCATTTATATCAAAGGGGAAAGGGAACAGGGAATAGGGAACGGGGAACAGGGAACAGGGAACAGGGAACAGGGAACGGGGAACGGGGAACGGGGAACAGTGTTATGGTAAAGATATATGAAATTTTTATTTGTCAAACCTATCTATCCATCGCCAAGGATAACCTTATCAACCAAAAATTGGCTCAAATGTCAAGAAAACCCTTCACCCAAATAACACCTATGAGCGACAATAAAATTCTCTATGTCCGCCTTCCCTGTAACCCCATCTTTCCCATTGGGGTTGTTTATCTCAGTGATCACGTCCATAAACTATTTCCCCACATCCAACAGCGCATTTTTGACTTGGGGACAGTACCACCTTTAGATTATGCCTCCGCCCTAGACCGTTGTGTGGATGAATTTAAACCCACACTCTTAGTCTTTTCTTGGCGAGATATTCAAATATATGCCCCCGTAGGTGGCCGTGGAGGTAATCCCCTACAAAACGCCTTTGAATTTTACTATGCAAAAAATCCTCTGTTGAAACTCAGGGGAGGATTAGGTGGTTTACGCATCTTCATCGCCTATTATGTCGAATTATGGCGTAATTTGGGATTAATCAAACGCGGGTTAAATCGCGCCCAAAAATATAACTCCCAAGCCAGGGTAGTTGTCGGTGGTGGTGCAGTCAGCGTTTTTTATGAACAATTAGGCAAAAGTTTACCTAAACAGACAATTATTTCCGTCGGTGAAGGAGAAACTCTACTAACAAAACTCCTCAGTGGCACAGAATTTAGAGACGAACGTTGCTATGTCGTCGGAGAAAATCAACCACGAAAACGCCTGATCCACGAACAACCCACAGCCCTAGAAAAAACTGCTTGTAATTACGACTACATCGAAACCATCTGGCCAGAATTTAACTATTACCTGCAAGAACAAGACTTTTATATTGGTGTACAAACAAAACGTGGTTGCCCCCATAACTGCTGTTATTGTGTTTATACCGTAGTAGAAGGTAAGCAGGTAAGAATTAATCCTGCCGATGAAGTGGTGGCAGAAATGCGACAACTATATAATCGGGGTATTCGTAACTTCTGGTTTACAGATGCTCAATTTATACCTGCCAGAAAATTTATTGACGATGCCATAGAACTCCTACAGAAAATTGTCGATTCTGGCATGACAGATATCCACTGGGCAGCATACATTAGAGCAGACAACTTGACACCAGAATTGTGTGAGTTGATGGCGAAAACCGGAATGAACTATTTTGAAATCGGCATTACTAGCGGTTCTCAAGAACTGGTGCGAAAAATGCGGATGGGGTATAACCTGCGGACTGTTTTACAAAACTGTCGTGATTTAAAAGCAGCAGGTTTTGATGACTTAGTTTCTGTCAACTACTCCTTTAATGTAATTGATGAACGTCCAGAAACCATTCGTCAAACCATCGCTTACCACCGCGAACTAGAAAGGATTTTTGGTGCAGATAAAGTTGAACCTGCCATTTTCTTCATCGGACTACAACCCCATACCCATTTAGAAGAGTATGCCTTTAAAGAAGGTATCCTCAAACCAGGGTATGATCCAATGAGTTTGATGCCTTGGACAGCGAAAAAACTCCTGTGGAATCCTGAGCCTTTGGGTTCATTTTTCGGGGAAGTATGCTTGCAAGCTTGGCAACAAAACCCCAATGATTTCGGTAGGGAAGTGATGAACATTCTCGAACAAAAGTTAGGTTGTGCCGAGTTGGAAGCAGCACTTTCTTCACCAATCGAGAATAAAGACAAACAATTGGCAAGTGTATAATCAAATTGAGTTTTGAGCATATATGTGGGTGTTGCTGGGCAATGCCCACCCTACTAAAATCCTCCACATTAGATATATCTAACTATAGATACTCTTCTCAGTATTCAGAATATATATTAGATTAGCTAGTCAGAGAATATTATCAATGCAATATTTATCGGTTAAGCGACAGCACAACCCAACAAAAGAACGTCAAACCAACCTACCTGATTTAATATTTTTAGCTTAACCGACAAGTATTGATCCCTAATTAGGTTATTTGTCAAGAAAAAATAATGTAAATTTATAGGTGTTGCTGAATCGGCCTATGATTCTTGAGTGCAGAAACATTTCATGTAACTTCTCTATCAGGATTTTGAATGTATGCAAGATCATTTTCATCTTCAAAATCAGCAATGCCAATTTATACAAATTTTGGTAGACTCAAAAAGCCAATTCATCTTAGAATAAAGATTATGGAAAAATATGATGTTGTGATTATCGGTGCAGGACATAACGGTTTAGTTTGTGCTGCTTATTTGCTCAAGGCTGGCTATAGCGTTCTGCTATTAGAAAAGCGTTCCGTTCCCGGTGGCGCGGCTACAACCGAAGAATGTATACCAGAACAAGCACCAGGATTTAAATTTAACCTGTGTGCCATTGACCATGAATTTATTCACTTAGGCCCAGTTGTTGAAGAATTAGAACTGACAAAATACGGCTTAGAATATCTAGAATGTGACCCAGTTGTTTTTTGTCCCCATCCTGACGGGAAGTATTTTTTAGCGCATAAATCTTTAGAAAAAACTTGTGCGGAAATTGCCCGTTATAATGAACGTGATGCCAAAAAATACGCCGAGTTTACAGACTACTGGCAACGGGCGATTAATGCCATGATTCCCATGTTTAATGCCCCACCAAAATCCATTATAGATATTTTTGGTAACTATAACGCTCAGAAAGTTAAAGATTTATTTTCGGTAATAGGTTCTCCAGGCAAAAGCTTTGATTTTGTTCGCACCATGCTCAACAGCGCCGAAGACATTCTCAACGAATGGTTTGATGAAGAATTTTTGAAAGCGCCACTTTCTAGATTAGCATCAGAACTCGGTGCGCCACCATCTCAAAAAAACCTGGCAATTGGTGTGATGATGATGGCAATGCGTCACAATCCTGGTATGGCTAGACCTCGTGGTGGGACGGGGGCATTGGTGCAAGCATTGGTGAAGTTGGTTACTAGCAAAGGTGGAGTAATTCTCACTGACCAGCACGTTGAAAAAATTCTAATTGATAATGGTAAAGCTGTCGGTGTGAGAGTTGCTGGTGGTAAAGAATATGGGGCTAAATATGGGGTAATTTCTAATATTGATGCCCAGCGTTTGTTTTTACAAATGACCGATAAAAATGAAATTGATGCAGTTGATCCTGATTTATGGGAAAGATTAGAACGTCGCATCATCAACAACAATGAAACTATCTTGAAGATAGATTTAGCCTTAGATGAACCTCTACATTTTCCTTACCACGCCCACAAAGATGAATATTTGATTGGGTCGATCTTAATTGCCGATTCAATGATTCATGTAGAACAGGCTCATAATAAATGTACATTAGGAGAAATTCCCGATGCTGACCCATCAATGTATGTGGTGATGCCTAGCGCCCTTGATCCTAGTTTAGCACCACCAGGAAAGCATACTTTATGGATTGAATTTTTTGCCCCCTATCAAATTGCCGGTGCAGAGGGAACGGGTTTAAAAGGAACCGGTTGGACTGATGATTTGAAAAATAAAGTTGCAGATAGGGTAATTGATAAATTGGCAACTTATTCGCCCAATGTTAAAGCAGCTACTATTGCTAGAAGAGTAGAAAGTCCGGCTGAATTGGGAGAAAGATTAGGTGCATACAAGGGGAATTATTATCATATTGATATGACTATGGATCAAATGATCTTTTTCCGACCTTTGCCAGAATTAGCCAATTATAAAACCCCCATTGACAATCTATTTTTAACAGGTGCAGGTACACATCCAGGTGGTTCAATTTCAGGAATGCCGGGACGCAATTGTGCCAGGGTATTTTTGCAAACCAAGCACCCCCTTAGTCAGACTTTAAAGGATGCAGGAAATTCGCTTAAATCTACTGTAGGGTCAGTATTTGGCATTAGTTAGGTATTGACACTGGGATAGATAATGTAAGTTGCTTTTTTAGTTGAGTAAGGTGGGTCAGAATTTGAGAATTAGTGATTTTAGCCAAAATTCTTCTGTCTGATGCACCCTACACACAACCTAAATTTAGCAGGTAATTTAAGACAAAAAATAATAGACCTCTTGCATAAATACTTTGGTGTCGCCAAGAATATTCTTGAAAAGCTCACGCAGAGACGCAGAGGCGCAGAGGCGCAATGAAAAATTTGGAAATCACGACTTTTGCAAGAAGTCTAATATCGGTGACAAGATGCACTAAATAGCCTGAACACACCGTAATTCTGAACTTTTCGTTTAATAATTACACTATAAAGACTTGTTTTGCTGTTAATTTTAAGTTGGGAAAGATTGAGGAAACGAGTTGATCATTATTTTGAAATAATCGCTTTTGATATTCATCACCGACTAAGGTACAAATTGTGATAGTTGGCTGTTTTGGTTTACCAATATATTCTCTCCCACCAATGCCCAAATAATCTACAATCCAATATTCTGGTATACCTAATAGGGCATAATCTTCAACTTTGCGGGCGTAGTCGTTTTGCCAATTTGTACTCACGACTTCTGCAATTAGTTTAATGGATTTTCCTGATGTAATTACAGGTTCTTTTTGCCATAATGGTTCATTAATTAGTTGTGTTTGGTCTAACACAATCACGTCGGGACGAAAGGCTGTGTCTGTTCCCAATAATTTAATTAAACAACGATGGGGAATAAAATATGGTAAGTCCTGATGATCGATTTCTACATTCAGTTTTCGCCCAATTAAAGATGATACTTGTTCATGGGGTCCTGTTGGTTCCATTTCCATTAATTCCCCATCAATAAGTTCATAATTATCATGATCACCGTATTGAGTAATAAATTCATTAACTGTGATCAATTTTATAAGTGATTGTACCATGATGATTTTTCCTCACGCTTAGGCAAATCTGTGGAACTTTCAGGACTTACGCAGAATATCTCTCAAAACTCATTTCTCTGTGAACTCTGTGCCTCTGTGGTTCGTTTTCAGTATTTTTACTGAATATGCGGATGTTGGTGGGCATTGCCCACCCTACGCGAAGGATATTCCGTAATTCCTGCGTAAGCTCTAAAACTGCTCGATAATTCCCCCACCCAATACTTTATCCCCGTCATACCAAACCGCAGCTTGTCCAGGAGTAATGCTGAATTGGGGTTCATCGAAAACTAAACGAATACGGGAATTTTCTAAAGGAATCACTGTCACGGGTACAGGTGCAGAACGATAACGAATTTGCACTTCTGCACGAATGGGGGTCTGAGGTTGGGCAATAGAAACCCAATTTACTCTATTTACTGTACATTCTGATTCTGTTCCTTTGGTGCGATCGCCCACAATTACTCTATTATTTGCTGCATCTAATTCAATCACATACAAAGGTTCAGCTGCAGCGATGCCTAAGCCTTTACGCTGTCCAATGGTGTAGTGATGGACTCCCTCATGTTGTCCCAAAACTTTACCTGTAGAATCAACGATATCACCCGGTTTGGGGGCTAAATATTTATCTAAAAATGCCCGCATCGAACCGTTACTTTCTACCAAACATAAATCTTGACTTTCTGGTTTATCGGCAGTTGTTAAATTGTATTCGGCTGCAATTCTTCGAGTATCGGTTTTGTTTAATTCACCCAGGGGAAAGATCGAAGCCCCAAGTAAATCCTGAGACAAATCATAAAGGAAATAGGATTGGTCTTTGTTGCGGTCAACTGCGCGTAATAATTGATAACGTCCGGTGGTGTCATCGTAGGAAATTCGGGCATAATGACCAGTAGCGATCGCATTACTTCCCAATTTTTCCCGCGCATACTCTACCATTGGACCAAACTTCACCGTTTTATTGCATTGGGAACATGGCAACGGTGTAATTCCCATACTGTAACCAGAGACTAAATAATCAACAATATTGGTTTGGAAGACATCCCGAATATCAACAATTTCATGGGGAATCCCCAACTGTTCGCAAATATTAGCCGCGTCGATCATGCCTTCAGAACAACATTGCCCCTTGCCTTTCATTAGCCAAAGGGTTAAACCAATTACTTCATAGCCCTGATGATGTAAGATAGCAGCAGCTACCGAACTGTCAACGCCACCAGAAAGACCAACGACAACTTTTTTCATACGAGCAGAACAGGAAAGTTCCTAGACTGAACAATTGTAGCACACGGATTTTTAAGTCTGGGAAGTTGGATATTTGTTGACAAAGTTTGCTAATCTATCTGCAAGTGTGTAGATCCTGATTACAATGTCTAAGTTAATACAGGCGACTTTTATAGCTACAGCTTTGTTGTTAGCACCAGCTAATTATTCTCAAGCTGGGACTTGTGCTTCTAATTGTGGAGCAAAACCACTGCAATTTAAACCTGGTCAATATATCCGTGTGGAAATTGTGAATCGTACTTCTAGCCTGGTTAATTTAGAGCAGTTTCCAGAAATGAGGCAAATTTCCCTAGAACCAGGACAGCAATTTAAATTTCATCAGGCAGGTGGAACAAAGTCAAATTTCTCTATGGTGTTTTGGAATCATGGGGGAACGTCGTTAAAAGCTGCCGTTTCTAAACCCAATTTTGGTACATTGCGTGTAGAAATTAAACCTGGTAATATTTACCCAGGCGATCGCTCTGTTTATATTCTTAATGATGGTCGTGTATCTGTATTTTGAATTATAGTTTATTGTCTCACGCAGAGACGCAGAGAGTGGGAGGAGTTTTTCATATTTGAGTAATTTGATTGGTTGCTTTTTTTAAGGCCTGCAATCCCCTCAAGGAACCTCGAATTAAGCGAGTTGCTGCTAGGGGTTGACGAATTAACCCCCAGGCTAGGGGTAAGGGTTGCAATGCACCATCTGGACTGATAGCTGATGACAAATTGGGGATATCATGATGACAATCATCGCTGACAACGCGCAAAATGGCTACTTCTACCGTTGGGGTGAGGGAATTAAAATATTCTAAAAAAGCGAAGCCTTCCATATCTACCACATCAGCGCCAGATTTTGCCCCTAAATCCCGTTTTTCTGCGGCTGACCAAATTAGGCGATCGCTAGTTAAACTCTTGACAAAAGACACGTTATCTGCAAATAGGGAATGAAGTTCGCTAGTGAAAGCAGAATTACAGCTTTGCAAATTTCCCTGATAACCACAACTCTGATATAAAACTAGATCACCAACGGTATAGTTGGGACTTAAACTCCCGCACAGACCCATCAACAAAACTCTAGTGCTGGGAGGAGGAGATTGTTGTAAATATTGGCGTAACGGTTCAACACCAACAGGAATAGGAATCACTGTTGGCCGAGTACCGACTTGATTTAATCCCCGACATACAGCTTGGTATTCTGCACCTTGGGGTACTAAAATTATACCTGTTGAAAAAGACATAGGGCAGGGGGCAGGGGAGTATCGCAATACGCCCCTACTGTCAATAACTTCTTTCTTCTTTCTTCGCGTTCTTTGCGTCTTTGCGGTTTATTATAATCCGTATTCTTCCAGATAGAACATCACTTGACCAGATTCAGGACTATTCTTCCTCCTGACTCCTGACTCCTGACTCCTAGCCCTAACCAAAAGACTTTTCTAGCAAGTCCTATTTATATATTTTGCCCAATGGTAAAACCAAAAAACTCAACATCTGCCCGTAACTTATTCAATATTTCCAAATTAGCCATTGAATTTTCCTGGCTAACAGTGTGTTTTTGGATAGGTGTAGTCGTAGCGGGTATATTAGCCTTCAGTTCCCTCAAATACGCCTTATTTCCAGATATTACCTTTCCGGTAGTGGTAGTAAATGCCCAAGCACCATTGACAACAGCCCTAGACACAGAGACAAAAATCACCAAACTACTGGAAGAAAACCTCAATAACCTCAAAGGATTAGAGAAAATTCGCTCATCTACCTATCCTGGACAAACAGCCGTTAGCCTGTCCTTTGTGGTGGGGACAAATTTAGAAAAGGCTACCAAGGAAACCGAAACAGCCTTAAAACAGTTAACCTTACCCCAAGGAGCAACCTATAAAATCATACCTTTGAATTTAAACGAGTCATCAGTGGTTAGTTACGCCATTGAAAGCCCGTCTAGGAATTTACAAGAACTGCGATCGCTCACTCAAGATAAAATAGTCCCAGCGATCGCTAAAATATCAGGAGTCCTGAAAGTCTCTCTCTTAGGTGATGGTAACTTTGCCCCACCCCCAACCGCCACCACTGGACTACCCCCAGCAGGGACTTTAATCAGATTTAATGGTAAAGATTCCCTAGCTTTACAAGTAATTAAAACCGGTGACGCTAACACCCTAGAAGTCGTGAGTCGGGTAGAAACAGAAGTCCAAAATCTCCGTTCTACCCTCCAAGATGTCACCATTACCCTAGCTGCTACTCAAGCAGAGTACATCCGAAACGCCACTGATTCCACCATAGAAGCCCTGATAGAGGCGATAATTTTAGCAGTCGTGGTGATTTTCCCTTTTTTATGGAATTGGCAAGCTACAGTTATTTCAGCCTTGGCCATTCCCATTTCTTTGTTAGGCACATTTATCGTTATGGCGATATTTGGCTTTAACTTAGAAACCATTACCCTACTAGCTTTAGCTTTGGTTATTGGTAGTATTGTTGATGATGCGATCGTTGATGTCGAAAACATCGTCCGGCACGTTGAAAAGGGCGAAAATACCAGAGAAGCAGCCATCGCTTCCACCAGTGAAGTTGGTGTACCCGTCACTGCTGCCACCTTTACAGCCGTAGGAGTCTTTTTACCGATTGGCTTAATGGGAGGGGTAGTCGGTCAATTCTTCAAACCCTTCGGTATTACAGTTTCTGCGGCTATGCTGATCTCTTTACTCGTAGCGCGGACTTTATCCCCAGTGCTTTGTATTTACTGGCTTAAATCCCCTACACAGCCGGTTTCTCAACGCAAAGTTAGCAAACTTAACCAGTGGGGAGAGTCGATTGACAAAGCATACTGTAACTTATTGGCATGGTCTTTAAAACACCGTAATTTAGTTGTCAGTTTAGCTATCCTCAGTTTTGTTGGTGGGATGGCCCTCATACCCTTAATTCCCAAAGGCTTTATTCCTAAACTTGACCGGGGAGAATTTAATATAGTTTATACGGCTCCCTTACCTACTCTTCCTGATCTTTCACCAGAGGACTTAGCAAAACTAGCACAACAAGCAAAACAAGGAAGACAACCGGGACAAGTAAATACCCAAGCGCTCGGACAAAATAATTTTTCCTCTGCTGGTGTTGCTGGATTAGCTTCTTCATTAACAACTCCCATTCCCAATCCTTTAAATGATTCTTTGGGTGTTGCTAAAAAACTGGAAGAAGTTGTGAGAAAGTCTCCAGAGGTGGAAACTGTATTTACTACTGTGGGTTCTCGTTCTGGTGAACCAAACAAAGGCACACTTTATGTCAAACTCAAATCAGACCGAACAATAAAAACCGCAGATTTGCAAGATCAATTCCGCGCTTCTTTGCCTAATCTGCCAGGGGTAACTACAAGTGTAGAAGATATTCAATTCGTTGACACTGGTGGTCAAAAACCTTTACAAATATCTTTGCGGGGGGATGATTTACAGGCTTTATACAAAGCTGCTAAGGATATTAAAACCCGAATTGAAAAAATCCCAGGATTGGCTGATGTCACTGTAACTGGTGAATCTAACCAAAAAGGTGCAATTTTGGAAATTGAACGGTTAAGTAATCAGCGAGTAGCCTATGTTAATGCCAATTTGGGTAAAGATATAACCTTGGGAAATGCAACAGATCAAGTAGTAGCTGAAGCTAAAGCTGTGATACCTGCTGGTGTTTCTTTAGATTTGGGTGCAGATTCGGCTATTCAAGGGGAAATATTTGGCAGTTTTGCTCGTACTTTAGGTTTATCATCTTTCTGTATTATTGGGATTTTAATTTGGCTGTTTAGAGGCTGGGTAGACCCGATTGTGATTGGTATTTCTTTACCTTTTGCCTTGGTGGGAGCGTTGTTAGCACTGCTGATGAGTAAAAGTGATTTTGGGATGATTTCCTTAATTGGCTTTGTGTTCTTATTAGGTATTGCCAATAAAAACGCCATTTTAATTGTTGATGGGATTAACCAATTAAGACAATCTGGATTAAGTCAAACAGAAGCCATTTTAGAAGCTGCTCCAATTCGATTTAGACCGATTATGATGACCAGCGCTTCCACTATTTTAGGGATGTTTCCCATTGCTTTGGGTTTAGGTGCTGGGTTTGAATTGCGATCGCCCATGGCCATAGCGATCGCTGGCGGTCTGGTCAGTTCTACTATCCTGAGTTTGGTAGTTGTACCAGTGGTTTACGCCATTTTAGATGATTGGTTTCCCCGGAAACATATCAGAACATAAATTGTAAATACACCAGAAGCCAGGAGTCAGCGTAGGTTGGGTTGACGTAAGGAAACCCAACGCATTTAAGGAAATCCAACGCATTTGTTGGGTTGCGTGCCTTAACCCAACCTACGAATCACGGCTTAATCAAACTCAAGCAGTTAGAAAATATCGTAAAGCAATAAATAATCTGTAGGGTGCGTCAGACAGAATAATTTAAACTAAAATCAACAATATTAAAAATCTGACGCACCTTAATTAATGTAAAAAAGCAACTTACGTTATTAGCTAGTTTTATCACCGAAATTAATCAAACTCAAGCGGTTAAAAAATATCGCAAAGTATTAAATAATTAATATTCAACCATGAAAACTGAAGATAGTCAACGAATACAAATATTTCTAGATAAATGGAAAGGTTCTCAAGGTAATGAACGAGCAAATTATCAGGGTTTCTTTTTAGAACTTTGTGATGCTTTAGCTGTAGATCGTCCATTACCAAAAGGAAGTGTACCCAATGACCCCTATTGTTTTGATAAAGACATCAAAATATTTAACAAAGATGGAGTAACCACCAATTTTGCTGATTTCTACAAAGAAGGACATTTTTTAATTGAAGCCAAACAAGGGGGAAATGCAAACAAACGCGGTACAGCTAAACGCGGGACTAAAACCTACGATATAGCGATGGAAAAGGCTTTTTATCAAGCTCAAAGTTATACGCCTTTTTTACCAAGTAAACCTCCTTTTTTAATTACCTGTGATATTGGTTCACATTTTGAATTTTGGGTAAGTTTTAGTGGTAATTATGGCGGTTATGGTGCGCGGGAAAAAATTGATCTTGATCAGCTTTTAGATGAAAAAGTATTTAATCGGTTTGTTGCTATATTTAATGATCCTCAAAGTCTCAACCCGGAAAAATATCGAGCGCGGGTAACTAGAGAAGTTGCTGATACTTTAGCTAAATTAGCGCGGTGGTTAGAAGATCAAGGAAACCAACCTCAAGAAGTCGCTAATTTCCTCATGCGCTGCATTTTTACGATGTTTGCAGAAGATGTAAAATTATTGAAAGGAGATGTTTTTACTAAAGCATTAAAAGAACGTTGGCTTGTTGAACCCAAGACGTTTAAACCCCAGATTGAGAAACTTTGGAAAATAATGAATATTGGGGGAGAATTTAACTTTGATGAAATTCCCCAATTTAATGGCAGCTTTTTTGCTGATGCGACAGCTTTTGATTTACCCAAAGAACAATTAGAGGTTTTATATGAAGCTGCAAATAAAGATTGGACTGAAGTAGAACCGGCGATTTTTGGAACATTATTAGAACGAGCTTTAGATAGTAAAGAACGCAAAAGTTTAGGAGCGCATTACACACCCCGATCTTATGTTGAGCGTTTGGTGCGTCCTGTGGTGATTGAACCTTTACGGGAAGAATGGTTATTAGTTGAATCGGAAGTGGATCGGTTTTTAACTCTTAAAGAAAAACAGAAAAAATCGACAAAAGGACAAATAGAAAAAGCTGAGGGTGAAATTCGGGCATTTTTAGATAAATTACAACAAATTCGCATTCTTGATCCGGCTTGTGGTTCGGGTAACTTTTTGTATGTGACGTTAGATTTGCTGAAAACATTGGAACAGGAAGTACAAATGCGCTTGCTGGATGTTTTGGGTAAGGTAACAACGAATTTATTAGAAGAATTTGACCCACGTTTAGCAGGAAGGAAACAGGTAAATCCGTCGCAATTTTTAGGGATTGAAATTAATCCTAGAGCAGCGGCTATTGCAGAATTAGTAATTTGGATTGGTTATTTGCAATGGCATTTTAAACGTTATGGAAGTACACCACCACCAGAACCTATTTTACAAGATTTTCATAATATTGAATTTCGTGATGCGGTGTTAGATTATGACGGAAGGGAGTTAGATATTGATCCTAAAACTGGCAAGGTAAAAACTCGTTGGGGTGGAACAATGATCAAGCATCCTGTGACGGGTGAAGATGTTCCAGATCCGAGTGATCAAATTCCTATTTATCGCTATATTAATCCTCGTCCTGCTATATGGCCAGATGCAGATTATATTGTTTCTAATCCTCCGTTTATTGGTAATAAAAGGATGAGAGAAGTTTTAGAAGATGGATATGTAGAAACTTTAAGAAATACATACACAAATGTACCTGATACGGTTGATTTTGTTATGTATTGGTGGGAAAAAGCCGCAAATTTAATCAGTCATAAAAAAGTTAAAAGTTTTGGATTTATTACCACAAACAGTATTACTCAATCATTTAATCGAGAAATTTTAAATAATTATCTTTCAAATCAAAAGATTTCTTTATTTTTTGCAATTCCTGATCATCCTTGGATAGATGAAAAAGATGGTGCTGCGGTACGTATTGCGATGACAGTTGGTGTTCCAGAAATTGAATTTCAAGGAAACTTATTAAAAACAAAAACTGAAGAGATAAAAGAAGACGGAATTTCAATCATTGAATTTGATACTGTTCGTGGTTTAATTCATCCTGATTTAACAATTGGAGCAAACATTACAGCAATGAAAGCTCTAAAATCAAATGAGAAAATGTCATTTCAGGGTGTCATACCTTTAGGGACAGGATTTCGGATTAATGAAACTGAATTAGATGATTTAGGTTTAGATATTAATAAATTACCATCTGTTGTCAAACCTTACATGATTGGACGTGATGTAGTTCAAAAATATCAACCGAAGTGGGTTATAGATTTTTTTGGTTTAAGTGCAAGTGAATCATCTTCAAAATATCCATATCTCTACCAGAGATTATTAGAAAAAGTCAAACCAATCCGTGATCAAAATAATAGAGAATCAAGAAAAGTAAATTGGTGGCTTTTTGGAGAAAATGCCCCCAAACTACGTAAAGCAATTGAAGGTATAAATAGATTTATTGTAACTCCAGATACTTCTAAATTTAAACCATTTACCTTTGTTAATGCTTCAGTTATTCCTGATGTTCAACTTTATTCAGTTGTTTCAGATGATGCTTGGATATTAGGTGTTTTAGAATCTTCTATTCATCAAACTTGGGTATTTGAGGTTGGTCCTACTTTAGAAGATAGACGACGTTGGAAACCATCAATTGTTTTCGATCCTTTTCCTTTCCCAAATCCTACACCAGAACAAAAACAGAAAATCCGTGAATTAGGAGAAAGATTAGACTCCCACCGCAAACGAGTCCAAACACAACATCCCGAAATCACAATTACCGGAATGTATAACCTGCTAGAAAAACTTCGCAAAGGTGAAACATTTACCGAAGCAGATAAAACATATAACAATAAAGCCCTAGTTTCCACCCTCAAACAAATTCATGATGAATTAGATAACGCCGTTTTTGATGCTTATGAATGGCAAGATTTAAAAGATGATAGCAAAACAAAAGCAGAAATTGAAGAAATAATTTTAGAACGATTAGTAGCCCTTAATGCTGAACGTGCCGAAGAAGAACGTAATGGTATAATTCGCTGGTTGCGTCCCGAATATCAAGCACCAAATGAAGTTACCCAACAAGTTTTAACTGAAGTAATGGAAACAGAAGAAACCGTCATAACTCCAGCAGAACAAAAAACCTTTCCTACACAACCAAAAGACCAACTTGCAGCAATCCGCGATTTACTACGCACCAATACCAGCGAGTGGACAGTCGCACAAATTGCGGCACAATTTAAAAATGGTGGAAGATATAAAAATGCAATTCTTGAAAACCTAGAAAGATTAGAATGGTTTGGTATTTTAATCTGTCGAGAAACAGGAGAAACTAAACGTTGGCAATATGTAGAAATATAGCAAAATCTCTGAATCAGGATTTATATGGGGATCTGGGGGTATCACATCCCACAGGAAAAAATTTCAAACACCCTCTGAGACACGGAGAGAAAAGGACTAAGGTATGATAGAGTTTACATAGTCTAAAAAATCAGTTTTAATTAAATTAAAATTATAAACAATAGAGGTTCTTCAGTACCTAGATATGCAAACTCTAGGCAAAAAAATCCCAGAAACATTAATCTGTATAAGAAATGAGGCAAAATTTCTAACATTATTCCAAAATATTGTCTCTTTCTCCTGTTCCCTCTTACCGACCATTTAGCATAACAACTACCGTAGAACCAAAATAAATTCACTATTACAATGGCAAAAGTCATTTTAGAACACCTAAAACGCAAATTTAATAATGTTACAGCAATTGAGGACATTAGCTTTGAGATTCCTGATGGGGAGTTTTGGGTGCTTGTGGGTCCATCCGGTTGTGGTAAGTCTACGATTTTGCGAACGATCGCTGGTTTAGAAACAATTACATCTGGTAAACTGTTTATTGGCGATCGCTTAATGAATGATATCCCGGCCAGACAGCGAGATGTGGCCATGGTATTTCAAAATTATGCCCTATATCCGCACATGACCGTGGCTCAAAATATCGCTTTTGGGATGGAGATGCGGAAAGTCAACCCAAAGATGATTCAAGAACGGGTAAAAACCGTAGCGCGATCGCTATCATTAGAACATCTATTAGATCGTAAACCCAAACAACTGTCTGGAGGACAACAACAAAGGGTAGCATTAGGGAGAGCGATCGCACGTCAACCCCAATTATTTTTACTTGATGAACCATTGTCTAATTTAGATGCCCAGTTGCGAGATGATACTAGGGCAGAATTAAAACAGTTACATCAACAATTAGGAATTACGACTATTTACGTTACCCATGATCAAGTTGAAGCGATGACTTTAGCTGATCAAATTGTCGTGCTAAATCAGGGTAAAATTCAACAAATTGGTGAACCCCAAAGTGTTTATACCCTTCCTGCTAATCAGATGGTGGCTACCTTTTTGGGTAATCCTCCAATGAATATTTTATCGGCTATTTATCGGGGTGATAATTTTGATATTGGTGGACAATTATTAGCAATTCCCAAGGATTTGCGTCAACGTTTGCGTTTATCTTCAGGACAACGTGTAAATTTGGGGATTCGGCCAGAACATATCAAAATTAGTAATTCAGAAGTCAATTTACAGCAATCAAAACTTTTAGTAGAAGTGAAACTAATAGAACCTTTGGGAAGAGAAACCTTGATTCGTGTTGGTTTATTCGATTCTTTGGGTCTTCTGAATGTGCAAGTAGCCGGAATTGTGCGATCGCATCCAGGCGATAATTTAAATTTGCAGTTAGATATGAACCAGTTGTGTGTGTTTAATCCGAGTACAGGAGAAAGGATGTTCCCGATATTTTGAATTATGTTGATGGGAGAGGAATTAAACGCAGATTAACGCAAATTAACGCAGATCAAGGATCAATTCCAATAGACATCTCCGGTAAAGATTGTAGAGACGTTCCATGGAACGTCTCTACAGGGGTTTAAGGTTTAATCGGTTTGGGTTAGTTGTCATGGTATTTTAGGCTGGTATGGGTGAGATACAATTCCTCTTTTAAACTGGACTTTAGACCCAGAACTAAAGTTTTAATTCACATTTCTAGGAGTTACGCACTGTACAAAACACAGATGATATGTATAAACGAAATTGCCTAGTTTTAGGCTTTATTTTATAGTCTGTAGTAGTCTGTAGGGTGCGTCAGACAGAATAATTTAGGCTAAAATCAGTAATTTCAATATTCTGACGCACCTGACTTCATCTAAATTAGTGCGGTGCGTCAGATAGAAAAAATCTATTGTTTGCTAAATTATCGGGTCTGACGCACCCTACAATAGATAAAATCCATGATCCTTATGTAATAGATTTTGTCAATGCGTAACTCATAATTTCTTTCTTTCTGCCTTCTTTATAAGTTTAGTATGGAATAGGACTTAATTAGCTGGTACAAGTTTAAATCCTGTAGCTTTGAGTATTTCTTGAGCGTTTTTTCTAACTACAAGAGTTGTAGGAGCATTACCTTCTTCTGTTATAGTTTGCTCTAAAGTATAAGCATAATCGCCATTAATCCAACCTGTTACACATTTACCATCTCGACAACTAATTTTACCACCAGTTAAATTAATACATTTGCCTGTTTTATCGCATCCTTGATAAGTTAAATCTCCTGTACCATTAACACCTGACCAAGAATTACTATTACCAATGGTAATTGTCCATTCACCATTACTTAAAGTTTGTGTATTGCTATCTGGAGATTTTGTTGATGGTTCTGTTTCTAAAACCTCCATTTTAGTGATGATAGATTCTTTGCGAGTTTTACCACAGGGTTCATTACTTTGACAATCACTAACTGATTCTATTTGATAAGTAGCACGTACTTTTTTATTTAAATATTTTGTTGCTGCTGCACAGATTTCAAAACTTGACCCTACATTATATTTAGTTCCATTTTCATCTACTAAAGTAGCGTAACACAACAGATCACCATTTACTAATTCTTTGACTATTCCAACTTGGGGCTGTTTATTAGGAATATTGGCTGCAATTTGCTGAGAAGGAACTTGTGTTGGCGAATTTTGTGGTTGATCATTTGTTGCAGTGTCATATTGAATTTGAGTACCTGTCCCAGTATTTAAGGAATTTTCAGCTTGGGGTTGTTCAACAGAATTGGTTTGTGAATTACCACAACTGATAAGGGAGATACAACCAATTATTAACGAAATTGTTGGAATTAATGTTTTCATGATGCTCCTGAAAAATAATTATACTGTACACTATTAGGTTTTAAATTCTTAAT
Source organism: Cronbergia sp. UHCC 0137 (assembly GCF_034932285.1). NCBI lineage: Bacteria > Bacillati > Cyanobacteriota > Cyanophyceae > Nostocales > Nostocaceae > Cronbergia > Cronbergia sp. UHCC 0137. The sequence goes on along the minus strand of NZ_JAYGHC010000060.1, from coordinate 6,317 downwards.
CTCTGTAGAGACGTTCCATGGAACGTCTCTACATTTGTGAATAAAACAGCAATATCAAGAGTGTAAATTTTATCGAGCAGATTTGAGCAAATCGCTAGGAGCAAAAGCACCATTTTCTGTAATAATAGCGGTGATTAATTCTGCTGGGGTGACATCAAAAGCTGGGTTATAAAATTCTACTTCTGATGGGGTGATAACAGTATCACCAATTTGGTAAATTTCGACTGGGTGACGTTCTTCAATGGGAATTTTATTACCATCAGCTAACTGGAAATCAACGGTAGATAGGGGTGCAGCAACAAAGAAGGGGATATGATGTTTTTGAGCAACGATCGCTAAACTGTAAGTACCAATTTTATTAGCGGTGTCACCATTGGCAGCGATTCTGTCAGCACCTACTACCACAGCATCAATTAAACCTTGTTTCATGCAATGGGCGGCCATGTTATCAGTAATCACTGTCACCGGAATCCCTTCTTGTACACATTCCCAAGCGGTGAGTTTTGCACCTTGTAAGCGGGGACGGGTTTCATCGGCAAATACGCGCCACAAGCGATTTTCGCGCCAAGCGGAACGCACTACACCCAAAGCTGTACCATAACCGGCAGTTGCTAATGCGCCGGCGTTACAGTGGGTGAGGATGGTCAATTTTTCGGGATTTTTGGGTAAAGCTGCTAAACCATGATCGCCGATCGCTTGACAGGTTTGCAAGTCTTCTTTATTAATTGCTACGGCTGTTTCTAGGAGAGTTTGTTTGATTTCTTCTACATTGCCCAGGGTTTCATAGGCTGTTTGCATCATTCTACCAATTGCCCAAAACAAATTAACGGCGGTGGGACGGGTAGAACGCAACAGTTGGGCGACTTGTTCTAAACCTAGCAAAAATTCATGGCGATCGCTAGTTTCAATTTCTCTCGCGCCTAAGTACATTCCATAGGCTGCGGCGACACCAATCGCTGGCGCACCACGGACAATCATCGTTTTAATCGCTTCGGCCATGTCTTCGCTGCGATGAATTTCCACCACAACATACTCATTTGGTAAGCGGGTTTGATCAATGAGTCTGACTGAGTTATCGTGCCAAATAACGGGATAGAGCATAGTAATGGGTGATGGGTGATAGGTAATGGGTAATGGGTAATGGGTAATGGGTGATGGGTGATGGGTGATTAGTTTAGGAACGATGTTTCCATGGTGCGGAACGA
>NZ_JAYGHC010000060.1:0-5007 GCF_034932285.1 Cronbergia sp. UHCC 0137 | reverse complement strand
TTTTTCTATGGTGGTGAACGATTTTCCTATGGTGCGAAACGTTTTTTCTATGGCGATGAACGATGTTTTTATGGCGATGAACGATTTTTCGGTAATTCCTCGTCTCTTGCCTTTTACAGATAGGGAAAATAAGCGATAATCATGGCAAGATTGGGGTGATTGCGAGCGATCGCTTCGGGATCATGTCCAAGTAAGGAGAATATTTGGGTTGTGTATTCCACAGAACCATTTAACAACAGTAAATCATTGGTTTTGAGTAACCGCGACACTTGTTTAACAAAATTACCCCGTACTTTTTGGACAGGTATATCTGTGGGGATTCCTGCTGCTTGCAAATCAATCTCTGTTGATCTTCCCGTGACAACTTCTAACAATTGTAAGGATGCTTTAAGTTCCACTGTCAAAGTTTTTGCTAATTTGATACTTTCACCAAAAGAACTAATGTGAGCTTGTTGAGGGGTAAAAGCGAGAAATACCCTGGATGTGTGTTCAATGGGTAGGGGAAAGCGAGTTACTAAAACAGGTACAGAACTGCGTTGAACAATTTTATCTAATACACCTCCAAATAAATTTTCCTGATATGTGGAGTAACCTTTCCAACCACAGACAATGAGACTAACTTGTTGTTCTTCAGCCACGCGAGCGATCGCTTTATCAATAGATTCATCAATTCTAGCAATGGGAGTGACATTGGTAACAGAAGCATGGGCAATCATTTCCGCAGTGGAGAGTAATTGATTTTGTCTAGCTTTGTCTGCTGGAGTAATAGGTGAAGCATCCTCAATTAATATATGCAGGGGAAACAAAGTCCCAGCCGCAGATTTTGTTAATAGAATGGCCAATTGTAAGAGATTATCTTCCGTATTGGGGTTAGCAACAGGAACTAAAACGCGATCGCCTAAACTTCCACCTTTGCTTTTGGGGATAGTAGTATCTTCCGGCTTGATTTTTTCGCCCCACCTAGCTGTCACCCAAGGAGAAGCCACGCAGGTAACTAAAATCATGGCGATCGTGCCATTTACCGTTAATTGGTCTACCAATTTGATATTATAAGCAACAGTGATGGCGGCCAAGGTAGAAGCAGCTTGAGCCACAGACAAGCCAAACATCAGCATTACTTGATCAAAACTGAAACCGAATAATTTACCTGTACCCCAAGCCGGGAGATATTTAGCGACAATAGCCACAGTTACCATTACAGCCGATACTAATAGCGATCGCGGTTCTTGGATCAAAATTTTCGGATTTACCAACATTCCCACAGAAATCAGGAAAAATGGGACAAACAGAGTATTCCCGATAAATTGAATCCGATTCATCAGTGGACTAAGTTGGGGAATTAATTGGGTAATAGCCACTCCCGCTAAAAACGCGCCAATAATCGGTTCAATTTTCACCAATTCTGCACTGTATGAAACTACAAACAAAGTTGCTAAAACAAAGGTAAATTCTGCCCCTTCATCATGGCCGAAACGGCGAAAAAACCACCTTCCCACACGAGGCACACCCCAGAGCGTGAGGAAAGTGTAAATAATTAATGAAGGGATGAGAAATAGCCAAAACGCCAAAGTTAAAGTACCTTCATGGGCTTTCACCACAACCGCCAAAACCAAAAGAGCTAAGGTATTAGTGATTAATGTGCCACCGAGAGTAGTAGTTAAAACTGGCGATCGCATAATTCCCAATTTACTCACCACAGGTAAAGCCAGCAGAGTATGGGAAGCAAAACAGGAAGCCACCAAAATTGCAGGTAATATCTCATAACCAATGGCCAACATAGCCACAGTACCCAAGGCCATTGGGATGATAAAGGTAGCTAACCCAAAGATTACAGCCTTATCAGCGTTATATTTCAGGTCATCTAAGCTAGTTTCTAAACCAGCCATAAACATCAGAAATAATAAACCAACAGTACCTAAAAGAACAATAGTGTTATCCCGTGCCAACAGTCCCAAACCATTAGGACCAACAATCACCCCCGCCAAAATTAACCCCACAATTCCCGGTAGGCGGATTTTTTCAAATAACAGGGGTGCAATCAGCATAATCCCCAAAATCATCAAAAATACCGGGACTGGTTCTTTAATCGGTGTCGAGACAACAGCAGAAGCAAAAATCGCATTGACAATCATAAAAAATTTTCAGGTACTACGGTTGCACTCCACTAAAGTATCTAGTCTCCTCCCAAAACACAAATACTTTTGGTAACGATTTTCAGAGATATTCCTAACAATTAAGCAAATTCTCACTTCAGAAAGTTAATTAAGGCTGATACATATTTTGTTGCTGCATCTTCAAAATCAATAAATATAGACATAAGTTAGATTTTGTAGGTAGGGGTTTAGCAGTGCTAAACCCCGGATTTACAGGGGATTTTTATGGTTGTGTAAAAGCAGATTTTCCAACCGTGTTTAGTTTAGTAGCCAGTGTGTAAGCCTTGATCAAGCAATCAATGACTTTTCTGGTTGATAGCGGAGTTCATTAGCACAGGGACGACCTTGTTCAATATCAGATATATTACCAAAGGTAGTTTCGGCGATATTATGTAAAGCCTCTTCTGTGAAAAATGCTTGATGTCCAGTAATTAAAACATTGGGGAAAGTTGTCAAGCGTTGAAAAATATCATCTTGAATGATTTCACCAGATAAATCTTCAAAAAACAATTCTGATTCTTGCTCATAAACATCTATGCCAAGATAACCAATTTTACCTGTTTTCAAACCATTAATTACTGCCTGGGTATCAATCAATGCACCCCGGCTAGTATTAATAATCATCACCCCTGGTTTTACCTGTTCTATAGCTTCTTTGTTAATCAAGTGATGGGTTTCGGGCATGAGGGGACAATGTAAGGAGATAATATCAGAATTAGCAAAAAGTTCTGGCAATTCTACATACTTTCCGCCTAATGCTTCTAATCCTGGGTTTTTATAGACATCATAAGCGAGTAGATTACAACCAAATCCTTTCATGATCTGTCCCAAAATTAGACCGATTTTACCAGTACCAATAATTCCCACGGTACGCTGGTGCAGATTAAATCCTAGTAGTCTGGTTAGGGAAAAGTTACCTTCTCGTACCCGGTTGTAAGCATGATGAATTTTTCGATTTAAACTCAAAATTAAGCCTACAGCGTGTTCTGCTACTCCATAGGGTGAATATGCAGGTACCCGGACAATGGTAATTCCTAATTCGGAAGCGGCTTTTAAATCTACGTTGTTAAATCCAGCACAACGCAGCGCAATTAGGCGAGTTCCCCCAGCAGCAAGAATTTCTAAAGTTGGTGCATCAACTTGATCATGGACAAATACGCACACTGCCGGAAATCCAGATGCTAAGATGGCGGTATCTCGATTTAGCAAGGGTTCAAAAAATACTAACTCATGCTGGACGGGGGAATTTGCAGCTAATAAAAACTGCCGATCATAGGTTTTTGTACTGAAAACTGCTACTTTCATGCGAAATTTTAGGTTTTACGCTGCATGGTTGTCAAATTAATCATACCTTGACCATAAAATTAGCATTCCTCTCCAATCCCTTATACTGGCGTTAATTGGTGTTGCTTTGGCTAATTTAAAAACTAAGCAAAAATTTATGTTTTAACAACTAGAAACGTACATCCCAAATTTATCGTGCTAATGCTTCTCTGGGGGATAGGTTTAAATATAAGTAAATTGTTTGAATCAGGATGTCCAGGATTAGAGGATTAACAGGATGTTTTTGATGAAATATGGTTTTTGGTGAATGATAGAGAATATATTTTTATCTAAATTAATATTCATAACCATTAAAGATTCACAGAAAAGCCATAAATAACAATCCTGTACATCCTAAAATCCTGGTTATCCTGATTCTGACTATTTTTTGTTATAATTAATTCAGGTTACTATTCCCAATCTTCAATTTGTAACCCTTGAACTCGACTATATTCTCTGACATTGTGAGTAACTAAAATTAGATTATTTACCAAAGCAATAGAAGCAATTTGTATATCATTTGAACTAATAGGAGTCCCTAAATTCGCTAAATTAGCACGAATGTTGCCATAAGTTTCTGCACATTCATCATCAAAAGGTAAAGAAATAAACTGGTTTATAAAAATCTTTTGCACATTTATAGCTTTTTGAGGATTATTACTACGCATAGAACCATAAAATAATTCAGCTTTGACCACAGAACAAACCGCTATTTTTTCAGGCTCTAAATTATCAAGATGATGATTAATGCTAGGAGATTTGCCCTTGAGATACATGATACAAACATTCGTATCTAGTAAATAAATTAAAAAATTATTTTTCATCAACAACCCCAATTAAATCATCGTCTGTTTCAGGATATATTCCTTCATCATCCGTTGCAAAATTAATATCAGCACAAGCACCATATAAATTAAGTAATCCGGCGGAATGAAGAATATTATTTTGGATTAAAAATTCTTTGATTTCAGTATCAGAAGGAAAGTTTAGTAAATCTTTTAGTTCATCAAAATCAATTAATCTTTCTCGAAAGGCTTCTAGTATCAGATTATTCAGGATCTTTTGTGGTAAATTAACCCATTGATTTATAATTTTTGTTGTTAATTTATCTGGTAAATCAATTGTTACTTGCATAATTTAAAAATCTCTTAACGGGACTTAGTTAATTATTTTAACATAAATTTATAGAAAAATCTCTGATAGCTTAACGCAAGCCATATCAGGATTTACAGGATATTCTTTGTCTGAATCAGGATGTCCAGGATTAAAGGATTTACAGGATGATACAATATAAAATAGACGATTACTAATAAAATTCTATAAATCTTAAAGTCATGTAGATAATAATTTTAACTTTCTTCAAGTATTGTGTTATAATTAATTCAGAGTTAGAAGAGTAAAAATATCATGATTTTAGCTGTTAAAAATGCTCTTTCCACAATTGCACCCAAGTTAACTTATGATGTGTTGATTGAAAATCAAGAAGATGGTACGGTTAAAGCTACATTATTAAGTTTACCAGAATGTCAAG
>NZ_JAYGHC010000059.1:24668-30789 GCF_034932285.1 Cronbergia sp. UHCC 0137 | reverse complement strand
AGAGCATTGAATTTTTCTCACTTATCTTGCTCTGATGTCAAGTGTATTTTTTATCTGCTCACTTATCCTTATCTTGTTACTTTTGTCAAGTTCATATTATACAAAATTAGATGCGCTTATCCTGATTTAGTAACACAGAGGTAGTATTAATTCATCCTTGGTTTCAACTCAGAATTTAACTTTTATGAATTACATCACCAAAATGAAAGTTATCAGCTTTCTCAATATTGAGAATATTTTCTGCTTGCTGCTTACCTATGATTTGCCCAATTTTGTAAATAGTCTGTGTTGCTTCAGACTTCACTCCTTCCCATCCTTTATCGGGTAAACCTTTACCACCAAGAATCTTGGCAATTGTAAAATCTCCTTTTGTATCCATATTGAAACAAGGAATTTGTGCTATGTTGTACAACTGATGTGCTGTTTCCGGTACTGCTTTACTAACGTAATTCATGATATTAGAAACTGTTACTTCTGTATCACCTGGTTTGTTTCCTGCACCTTGTAAAGCTTCAAGGAAATGATAAGTATAAATACTAATTGTTGCATCTTTTACCCAAGATTTTTGCTCACCTTCAGAAGATGTGAAAACTGCTCTACCTTTCCCCTTTTTCAACTCATCAATTAAACCTTTAGATGGTGCAACTCGGAGAAAATCATCAAACTCTTCATCCAGTTCTTTATTAAGTTCCAAATCAGCATCTTTAGAAGTTGCCATTCCTGCTGCATGACAACTATCAATAACAACTAACAAACGTTCAGATTGAATTTGCCGTAATGCTTCGGTAAAATCTTCTGCTGATAATGCCGAACCTGAAATTTTAGTAGGTTTAATGTCATGCTGCAATAAATAATATCGGTTTGTATTTTTATCTATCCAGCCATGTCCTGAGTAATAAATAAATACAGTAGCATTAGGATCAGATTCGGCTTTTTCTTTTAACCAATTTAATCCATCCAAAATACCTGCCTTGGTTGCATTTTCGTCATTTAGTACCTGAATATGATCCTTGTCATCAAGATAGGCACACAGTTCAGGATTAATTAATGCAGCATAAATTGCCTGGGTATCTTTGACAGTTACAGGCAAAGACAATTTACTGTAAGCAGATTTTCCAACACCAATTAGTAAAGCGTAACCGTGAATAAATTTCTCTGTCATGTCAATTTCTTCCTATGAAATAAAAAAATTAATTGCAAAGTAAATTGGTTATTCCTCATACCGACTGATGCGGAATATTACATAGTTATAAGGTAGTTTAGAACTGTCTGCCTTGTGTACGATCGCACCTATTTCTGGTTTGTAAATCCATTTGTTCCAGTCAATTACTGTTTCATCAGCAACTTGCACAGCAATATAGTTACCCTCTACTAGACGACAACCCATAGCTGAATCTTCAAAATCTAGTCCCAGGTAGAATTTCTGTACAGCCACATTTTCATGGCGTTGAGCTAGTAGTTTGACAACTCCCAAGGTGATTTCTGTGAAAGGTGCAATCGCTGGCTGGGTAGTTGTTAAAAGTTTGAGTCCACTTTGAAAGGGTGAAGATTCTAATGCTGTTAATATTGCCTTATCTTGCTCATTTTTAACGTTCACTGTCGAGCATTCAAAGGCTATTCCCTGTGAGCCTACATTCAACCCAATAAAGATGGGGTAGCCAGAAATACCAGCAGATTGTCCTTCTTGTACCCGATAGGTTTGGCTAAAGCTGACGGATTCTTGAGCATTAGCTACTTGATTTCTCACCGCAAAAGTAATCAGAACATTATGTGTCCCTCCACCAGGATACTTTTCAATATGCAAGCGATCTAAACGAATATTTACACGGTTATTTTTGAGAGTATTGTCAGCTTGTATTGCGCTGGGATGTTGAATGGATTGAGTTTGTATTGAACCTAATTTATGAGGCGCAATGTAACCAAACTGGTGAGTTGCATACATCCAAGGTTGGTCTTGGACGAAGTTTAAAAACTCTAAAATCCCTTTATCAAAGCCTTTTGAATGGGAATCGGCAACAACATTGCTTTCAAAATCGGGGTCTTTCATCTGTTGCAGCTTTGCGGCTATCCATTCAGGATCTTCGGATTCGCCAATAACCTGAATGTCCTCGAATACACTACTCAACACCATGTTCTCCTCTTGAGAAATATACATTCTAACCAGCACAAAGCTTTGTATTGGTGTATTTACACAATAAACTAAACTTGATTAGATTAAGCTTAATAATTGATACTAATTTTGGCTGTCAGGAGTTGGGACTTGTTAAATTGTTTTCGGTATTTATCCCTATTTTCTGCTAATATGCCATAATAATAAGCAATTTGTATGTTTAATGCGATCGCAGGTGGATAATCTCGTCATCTACTGGGGATATCGCCCAATAGAGGAAAATTTTAAAATCTCTTTGATTAGTTGTAGTACAAATATATTGAGAAAATCATGGGTACAGATGATCTACAAGCTATTATTAACAGGATTGCTAATAAGCAACACACGGAAGAAGATATAACATTATTACAACAACTGGTTACTGATAATCCCGCAATAGCATCGCAAATAGGCAAGAATATCGTCAATATTGGAGATGGTAAGGAGATCCATATAGGCGATCATATTAATCAACAGTGGAATGAACAAGCGATACAAGCTTTAGTTACAACTATCCAACAATCCAAAGCAGTCCAACGATCTAGAGAGGAAGAATTGCTGCTGGATGACGTAAAAAAAGAAGTTAAAGGTCGTTTAAAGAAATCTTTATTTGTAGAGAACACAAAGGCAATTAATTTAAAGAAGGAACTACAGCCAGAATTAGTTAACTGTCCTTGGAATTTAGATATCAAAATCGGTTCTGACATCAATGGAAGTAGTTTTGATGAGCCTAAAATCATAGATATATTTAATCAAGATGAGATTGCAGGTAAATTACTAATTCTTGGGGAACCTGGTTCAGGTAAAACAACAACTTTATTGGAATTATCGGAAACTTTAGTTAATATCGCAGAAGAGCAGCCTTTAAAACCTATACCTGTGCTTCTCAACTTATCTTCTTGGCAACCTCGACAACCCATTCGCAAGTGGATGATATTGACACTTAGTTCTAAATATGGAAAGCCACCTAAAACTATAGAACAATTGTTAAATGATCAAAAACTACTACCTTTATTAGATGGCTTAGATGAGTTAAACTCATTCCTTCGTCAGATATGTATTGGAGAGATTAATATATTTCTGAGTGAAGTTAATCGACCACTATCCTTGGTAGTATGTACCCGCAAAGAAGAATATATTAGTGCAAAAATAAGACTAAAACTAAATGGGGCTGTTTGTCTTCTTCCACTTAGTGATGACCAAATTCAAAGCTATTTGCAACAGATTAAAAATTTATCTGATTCACATACTTTCGTTCAAGATGCTATTCTGTTTGATCTAATTCGTATTCCATTATTTTTAAATCTTGCTATTTTCTGTTATAAAAAAAATTCTCCTCAAAAATGGCAGATGCTAGACTCATCAGAAGAGCGCCTTCAATATCTTTGGAACACCTATCTTTCTGAAAGATTAATTGATGATAATGACGCTAAAATCAAGAAAATTAGAGTATGGCTTACATGGATAGCTCAACAGTTAGCTCAAGAATCTAAATTTGATTTTGTAGTCGCCCAACTTCAACCCAGTAAAACTTTAAATAGAAATCAAAAAAAAGTATATATTTTGATTTTGCTTCTAATCATTTCATCAATAGTTGAACTAGCCATTTACCTAAATACAGGTTTAGACATAAAAGGACTTAAAAATATATTTCTCCAAATAAACATCCTATTTATCATAATAATCTTTTTGCTACTACGATCTTCTGTTGTTATCCAACCAAGGGAAAACTTGCTCAATTCCGTTGCAATATTACTATCAAAAGTTGCTATTACATTATTTATAGGATTAATTTCAGGACTATACTATTATTCAATTCCTCCCATATTTTCAATTGCTACTAGAGTTATTTCATTTAACTTAATAATAGTAGTTTCACCGTTACTGTTACTATTACTATTGGTACTTAGTGGAAAATATTTGAGTCCATCAGAGAAATGGCATAGTTTATTTTGGTATATTTCATTAATGCTAATCTCATTAATGAGAATATTGGGATTATTGTTTTCAATTTCTCAAGGTTTAATGCAAATTAAAATAGCGTTAATAGAAAAATTATGCAATAAATACAATAAAGTATACATAACATGGTTGATTCTGGATAGAATAGAAATATTATTAATTATTAGTATATTAATTGTCGCATTGTATCATATTTATTTATTTGTTTTGATAACAATTTCACTCTTTTGTTATTCTTTAAGTCTTGCTTTTTTTGGCAGAATGACCTGGAATAAATATATTAATAATTCAATACTACCTTCTTTTGTTTTAGTTATTTCACTAATATGCTCATCACTAATCAACTATTTTTTTGGAAGTAATGAGTCTCCGTGGTATGTCGGAATTATTAGCGGACTCATTTTTGGACAAATTACCCAAAACGTTTTAACAACATTTTTTCTCCCTCGTGAGAAATCCGGGTTAAGTCCAGAAAAAAGTAATCTCTCAAATCAGGGAATCCGAAACTATTTCATAAATGCGAGTATTGTTGGGATTACGAGTGGTTTAATCATTGGAGTAATTAGTGGCTATACCAAAGGTATAAGTTTCGGGTTAATTTTTTGGCTAATCAGTGAAGGGGCTGCCTGTGTTCAACATTTCAGCTTGCGTCTCGTTCTTTACTTGAATGGTTATATCCCTTGTGATTATACTAAATTCCTTAACTATGCTACCGACCGAACTATACTTCAACGAGTAGGTGGCTCATATCGGTTTATTCATTCACTTCTACAGGAACATTTTCTCAATATGTCATTTAAAACTCATAATAAACAATAAAATGATAATCATAAAAAAATTATGAATACTGCTGACAAAACAAATTCTATTCTCAAGCGTATTGCTGAAAATAAGCAAACAGAAGCTGATATTCAATATCTCCGAGAATTGCTTACAAGTGATGATAGCCAAAGATTGAAACAACTGGGTAAGTATAATGTCAATATTGGGGAAGGTAAGGATATCCATATAGGCGATAGAGTTTATTATCAAAATAATGATAAAGCTCTTCAGGCATTGATTGAAGTTATTCAAGCCAGTCAAGATAAAAATCGTGATGTTGAATATTTTAGAACAATAGAAGCTTGTAATAATCGCCAAGCTATAGAGCAATATTTTGAAGAGGTTTTACAAAAATTACGCCAAAAAGGGTGTTTGGAAATACGTCAAAACGTATTTAATACAGGTATATTGTTCAACTATATTGCTAGAATTAAAGACTTTGAAACAGGATTTGGAATGCGAGGAGAAGCCTTTTTTATGTTCTCTGAGTTTGCTAGTTTACGAATAACTACTTTGCAGCAATTCTCGGCTCAATCAATGGTGTGGGCTAGAGAAGCGGTTAGTCCAGATGCAGCAGGACAAGCATTCTTTAACTTCAGAATACCAACCCATCTTTGTTTTGCGATCGCCTTAGTAGATGAACTTGATATAAAAACCAGAGAAGCCATCCAAAGAACTAATCCATTTGACTTGCGAGTAGATATGCTTTGGTATGAAATCCCAGTAGTTTACGAACTAAGCCAGCAGCGATTGTACTTCTATGAAAAGCCTACAACTATTTGGGAACAATTTAAAGGTGAAATTGTCTGGAAACAATTGCGACAAGTTACTGAGCAAATTTTAAGTGGTTAATATGGCATACCGACTTTAAGAAGCCCGGACAAATTATCAACCGAAGCAGCGATTAAGACTTTAATTCTGCAAAAGCCTTGTTTCTAAAATAGATTTAACCTCTTCGTCCGTAGGGGCAGACGCATCAGTTTTCGCAATGCCTACTAAACTTGACGCAATGCCTTTATGTTTGACTGTCAAGGCAGGTTTTGTCCGCAGGGATTTCATTAAGATATTGATTAATTCCCAACGATCATCTTAGGGAAGCATTAGTAATTGTTCCTGAAGTTTTTGAAAAGTCATAGCGATTTGAGCCATAGAATAAATTTACATAGAATTGTACCCAATACTTATCGG
>NZ_JAYGHC010000059.1:0-24570 GCF_034932285.1 Cronbergia sp. UHCC 0137 | reverse complement strand
AGCTTAACCGACAAGTATTGGAATTGTACCAAATTGTCTCATGTCACTTCAAGCAATAGCGATATTTCATGTTATTCAGCTTTTTTCTGTTTAACATAATTACGGAAGTCATCTATTGTGAGTTGATTGAGCCATTGATGACGTTCTTTAGTATAGTTACCATAACCCACTTCTAACTGTTGTAAAAACCTTAGTGTTCCTGCTACTCCTAACGCATTAATGAGAGCTTGATATCCTTGTTGCCTAATTTCCGTCAGTTTCATAGTTTTCTTCCTCTGATTGCAAATTATTTATTAACCAAATCGTAGGGTTTTCTACTTCTACATTCCAAATGCTTTGATATTTTTTTGCTTTCTTCAGTAGTCTGTCATCAGTTGTCAAAAATATATCAGCATCTCCATCTTCAGCAAAAGCCAAATGTAACGCATCGTGAAATTTAAAACTCAACTCCATTAACTTTTCTGCTCTGACATCAGTATTTGCAGTTGATTGAATATAAATATTGGCTAAATTTAGTATGGACTTGACCTGTTCTTGTTTAAATGAGTCTGAATGTTGACTAACTTCAAATTCAATAATATCGCTATTCATCAATATCCACTTGCCATTTTCACAATTTTGAATAATTTCTGTTACTGCTTCCGCTTCCATCCGCATCCGAAATTGTTCTAAATTGTCTAGAGTTCGATTTAAACAACAAACATCAAGATAAATTTTAGTCATGTTGTATTTTAACTGGAAAATGTGAAGTGCCTAACTAAATTAGTAAAATAAACTTAATTCCCATACATAAAATTACGACAAATGCAAATTATCTTAAACGTACCCGATTCCTACGGAGCGCTTTCCTTCGTAACACTACGTGAACGCTATCACCTGGGTGAAAAACTGCAACAGTTAGGCGAACTGCTTGCAGCAGCGCTTCGCTATCGCCTTCCAGAAGCCCTTGATCGCGCAGTTGATGAACTCACACCCACTGAAACCATCCCTTAGAATGAATTTACATAAAATTGTACCAAATTGTCTCATGTCACCTCAAGTAATAGCGATAGTCACCATAACCTGCTTCTAGTGTTCCTGCTACTCCTAACGCATTAATGAGAGCTTGATATCAAGGATGTAAGGTGATAGTATGTAGTAAATTCAGGAGATTTTTCCATGAATATTGAGCAATCTGTGTTAGAAAAGTTACGCCATTTACCTGTTGATAAACAACAGCAATTATTAGATTTTGCGGAATTTTTGTCTCAAAGAATGTCTGTTAAAACTCCTTTACGCAGTGTTAGAGGTGTATGTGCTGATTTGAAAGTAGATATTAGTGAAGAAGATATTTCTCAAGCGCGTCAAGAAATGTGGAATAATTTTCCAAGGGATATAATTTAATGACATCAGTAGTTGCAGATACACATACTTTAATTTGGTATGTTTTTGACTTACAGAGGTTATCAGAAACTGCATTAACAGCGTTAGAACAGGCAATTAATACAGGTAATCCTATTTATATCTCAGCTATCACAGTTATAGAAATTGCTTATTTAGTTGAGAAGGGACGCTTTGCAGAAGAGGTATTAACACGAATTTTAAATGGTTTGGATGATCCCAATGTAGGTATTATACTTGTACCTTTGGAACGTAATATTTCAGGTACAATTCGACAAATTGATCGGGTAACAGTTCCTGATATGCCTGATAGAATTATTGCTGCTACGGCGTTTTACTTAGGTATTCCTTTAGTTACTCGTGATTTGAGGATTCAAACTTTAACCACTATTAAAACTATTTGGTAGAGAAGTAGGGGTAATTCATATCAAAATGAGCGATCGCCTTAAAATTTTGTAAGATATTAAAACTCACCCCGCAATAAATCAAGTAAAAATAACAATGAATACAGAGAAACTACTTTTAGAAAACTGGCGATCCATTAAGCTTCTTCATTCTCCCTAATAGCTAAGGTAATTTCTTCAGGATACATAGAAGCATAAAACCAAGCATTTGCTAAATCACTTGCCAATAGAGTCGGGTAATCTTTTAAAAGTTGTTCTTCGCTAATACCGATGTTGCGAGCGTTAACCAAAACCCACACAGGAATACGAGTTAAACCAATACAAGCATCACCACCACATACCCCCAATGTTTTCTGAATACCCCGCCAAGGATTGCCAAGACTTTGAGCTAATATCTGAATTGCGCGTGTTTTTTCATCTTGACTTAAAGCCAGTAGTTGCGTTTCTAAATTTTGTAGAGTCATAAAATTACTACTAAACTGCAAGCTGAGAATCAATACTACTATACTAACATGACAGCATCACCCTAAAATATTAGCAATACAAATTATCCTGAAAATAAGCGATCGCATCTGTGATTAACCATGAGATAAAATTACCACGAATGTAAATTATCTTAAACGTACCTGATCTCAAAATGAGCGATCGCCTAACTAAAAATGAATTTACATAGAATTGTACCAAATTGTCTCATGTCACTTCAAGCAATAGCGATCGCTCATCTCATCGGACGAACCACACTAACAAATTTTTGATTGCTGTAAAAACCTTAGTAAAATAAACTTAATTCCCATACATAAAATTACCACCAATGCAAATTATCTTGAACGTACCCGATCGCCTGGGTGAAAAACTGCAACAGTTAGGCGATCGCCTCCCAGAAGCCCTAGATCGCGCAGTTGGTGAACTCACACCAACAGAAACCATCCCTTACCAAGATGATAGTCAAATTGTTGAACTGCTTGCCAGTCAACCCAGCCCAGAAACAATTCTCGCCATTCGACCTACACCTGCTTTACAAGCCCGCATGAGTGAATTACTCGACCGCAATAAATCCGGCACTCTTTCCCATCCAGAGGAAGTAGAACTCGATCGCTACTTGCTTTTAGAACATTGGGTACGTTTAGCTAAAGCTCACGCCTACAAGCGATTACAGACAGTAGTATGAGTTATGTATCAGCTACTTTACGTCGGTTAGTAACCCAACGGGCTGGAAACAAATGCGAGTATTGTCAATTTCCTCAAATGGCTTCACTTTTCGCATTTGAGATGGAACACATTATTGCTGAAAAACATGATGGTATAACTGAAGCTGGAAATCTAGCTTTATCATGTCCTTGCTGTAACCGTTTCAAAGGAACTGATCTTGGTTCAATTGACCCTGAGACAAGACAACTAACTGCCTTTTTTAATCCCCGTCTACAACAATGGTCTGATCATTTTCGCCTAGAAGAAGGGATAATTATGCCACTAACTCCAGAAGGGCGGGTAACTGCTAAAATCCTGCAATTTAACCTCCTCGAACGTATCCTCGAACGCAAGCAACTGGGTAGTATTAAGTAAATTTATCATTTACTGACTGTAGCCATAGAATGAATTTACATAGAATTGTACCAAATTGTCTCATGTCACTTCAAGCAATAGCGATCGCTTATCTCATCGGACGAACCACACTAACCAATTTACCTCATTCACTTTTGGTTGGCGATCGCAGACCATTAAGAAGAATTTAGGAGTTTATAGCAATTTTTGTTTAAAATAGAACTAAAAAATTTTGAAATCAATGACAGACCCCAGTAACCTTAATGACATTATTCAACGTATCCTTAACGGCCATCAAACCGATGCGGATGTTGAAGTTTTGCGTCAGTGGTTCAATAAAGGTGGTATTCAAGATATACAAGTAGGCAAGAACATCGTTAATATTGGACAGGGACAAGGTATTCATATTGGCGATCGCACTTACCAAGGACTTGATACACAAGCGATTCGAGAAGTTGCTAGTGCTGTAATTCAGGGTTCTAACACAGCAGAGATCCAAGAAATTGTTCGTTCTATCCTCAAAGGAGAGTTTCAGAACTTGGAACAAAGGGAAAATCCTCAAAGTAGTTCACGTAAAACCATTTTAGTGGTAGCCTCTAGCCCTACCAATGAAGCGAGATTGCGCTTAGATAAAGAAGTGCGAGAAATTGAAGAGGGTTTGCGAAGATCGCAGCATAGAGAAAAATTTATTTTGCAGCAACGTGGGGCTGTTCGTCCTGATGATTTACGTCGTGCCATGTTGGATTTTAATCCCCAAATTGTTCACTTTTCTGGACATGGTTCTGGTGAAGATGGATTAGTTTTAGAAAATGATTTAGGAGAAGCACAACTTGTTTCAACTGAAGCTTTAGCAAATTTATTCAAACGGTTTGCTACACGAGGACTTGAGTGTGTTGTTCTCAACGCTTGTTATTCCAAGATTCAAGCCGAAGTTATTGCCCAACATATTGATTATGTGGTTGGTATGAATAGTAATATAGGAGACGATGCCGCGATTAAATTTGCAGTTGGTTTTTATGATGAACTAGCGGCTGGTTATTCTTATGAAGATGCTTATCACGGTGGTTGTGATGCGATCGCTCTGCAAGGAATCCCAGAGGAACATACCCCAGTATTCAAAAATCTAAAAAAAAAGTCCAATTAACGGCAACAAATCGAGTTGATGACTTGGTACAACAAGTGCGATCGCTCATTCATAATGATATCCACCGATTACATAGCACAATGCCATTATGGGGTGTAGATCACTGGGTTCCTTTAGGTGATTTGTTTGTAGATGTGAACATCCTAGAGGAACTGAGCAGTAGTCGGAAATCAGAACTCCATGACCTGTGGCAATATTTCAGCAAAAATCCAAGTTATCGCAGTTTTGATCGCATTAGCTTGGGTGAAGAACGGGAAAGAGTTTCAGGGCTAGAAGTGCTGGCAAAAAATACGAATTTAATGGTGGTGGGTAAACCAGGTTCAGGGAAAACCACTTATTTGCAGCGAGTAGTTACGGAATGCAACGCTGGCAATTTACAAACGCACCGAATTCCAGCTTTAATTAAACTGCGAGATTTTGTAGATGATGGACGTAAGTTTGCCTATTCGCTGGAGCGTTATTTTGAGCAGTGCTGGCAGTTATCAAATGCAGAAATTAATTTAATTTTTCATCAAGGTCGAGCATTAGTATTGCTAGACGGGTTAGATGAAGTCACAGGAGAAGATGGTAAAAACATCACCAAGCAAATTAAGGTTTTCGCTCGTTCTTATCCACAGATTCAGCTAATTATCACTTGTCGGACGCAAAGCCAAGAATCGCGGTTTGAGCGTTTTGATTATGTAGAAATAGCAGATTTTAATGAAGCCCAGGTGCGATCGTTTGCCGAGCATTGGTTTAAGGCTGTTATGAAGGATGAGTCAGCAGGATTAAAACGATCATTTGAGTTTCTAAATCAGCTTTTTCTGGAAACGAATAAACCGATTCAGAATTTAGCAATTACACCGATTTTGCTGAGTTTGACCTGTGCTGTTTTTCACCACACTGGCAAGTTTTACTCAAAGCGTTCCAAGCTTTATGAGGAAGGATTAGAGCTACTACTAGAGCAGTGGGACAAGTCACGGGAGATTGAGAGAGATGAGATTTACCGAGATTTATCGCTGGAAAGAAAACTGGAATTACTTAGTTATCTAGCAGTGAAAAAGTTTGAACAGCCGCAGTATGTGTTGTTTGAACAAGCGGAAATTGAAGCTTACATTGCGGAGTTTTTGGAAATTGGATTGCGGGATAGTCGAGCAGTTTTGAGAGCTATTGAAGCCCATCATGGGTTATTGATTAAGAGGGCGCAAAAAGTTTGGTCATTTTCACATCTGACGTTTCAAGAGTATTTAGTAGCCAAGTTGTTTTGCCACAAAGAAGATTGGAAAACTTTGAGCCACTATATTAGTAAAATTCATTGGCAAGAGATATTCTTGCTAGTTGTTAATATCACACAAAACCCCAACAATTTATTGTTGCTTATGAAGCAAAAAATTGACGAACTATTACTTGATATAAAGTTACAAGAATTTCTTAATTTAATTGAACAAAAATTTGATCCAACAGATTTTCCTTACAGGAAATCTTGTCTATATGCAATTTATCTATTTCTATATCTAGAGCCAGATAAAGATATAAATTTCCCTCTAGCCGTATCTATTGATACTGATTTTGAGAAAAAGTTTATGAGTGTACATCACTGGGTCTATGGGTTCTTTTCTCGACATGATAGATATGACTATTTTTACAAATACATTATGCTTTTTATTGCAATAGAAAATTGTCAAAAGTTAAAGAATAAGTTGCAAGCAATTGATATGCCTCCACCAGAGCTATATTTGCCACAATATCTAGAATATAAACAAGATGCATGGATGGATCTTGATGATTGGTGGCATCTTAATATTCCTTCTTGGAAGAAATATTTCCAAAGTGCTTTAAATGAATATCTAGGTATTGGTATGACTTTACAGCTAGATCATGAACAAAAAATTTTGCTGCAAAAATTTTATAATCTTAATAAATTTTTAGTAGATTGTATGAATAATGGATGTGCAGTTAATGAAATAACAAGACAAGAGATTGAAGAAACCCTACTATTACCGATCGCCGAAATCGAAAAACGCAAACGCAAAACATCTGAGTAGAGCGATCATCTCATGATTTGTATGAATTTTAGGCTACATCATCAGAGAGAAATTTAGGAATTTGATTGTAAACTTCTGAATTTTCTGCAAATGCCTGACGTAAATCATATTGTGTTTGTAAATTTAACCAAAACTGAGCAGTGTTGCCAAAATAGTGAGATAGACGCAAAGCTGTATCTGCTGTAATACTGCGCTTTCCAGATAAAATTTCGCTAATTCGTGTCTGAGATACACCTATATCTTTGCTTAATCTATAAGGTGTGATATTCAACGGTTCTAAAAATTCAAGTTGCAGGATTTCACCTGGATGAATGTTTGGCAAACGGTTGTTATTCATCATGATTTTTATACTTAGTGGTAATCAACTATTTCAACTCCTGAAGCATTGTTTTCATCTGTCCAAACAAAGCAAATCCGCCATTGGTCATTAATCTGAATACTATACTTCCCAATTCTATCGCCAACTAACTTTTCTAAGCGATTTCCAGGTGGAACACGCAAGTCATTAATTGATACTGCTGCATCAAGGATCAGTAGTTTTCTTAAAGCAGTCTTCTGAATATTCAGTGGGTATTGAGAAGATGTAAAGCCTTCAAAAATTACCTTTGTCTGCTCAGATTTGAAATTAACAATCACAATAATATCGTTTTGCGTTACTATCGTCAAACGTTAGTATACATTTCCAGTGGTAAATTTTTACATTGTCCAAGCGATTACTCATTCATATAACACACGAATAGAGCGATGTTTGACGACAAGCCGCTTTACGTCTACGCTGACAATTTAACCAAAAGTATATTATCCTAGATTTTTCAGCAGCTTTAATATGACTGATGTAAACCCCGATCAAATTACTGGAAATATCAGGATCGCCCTCCTCCCTCAAGACAATGGACAGTATATTTGCCAATTATCATCGTCTCTGAGTGATTCTCCTAAAGAAAATATACAATGCTACGGACAAACAAAAGAACACGCGATAGCGATCGCCTTAGAACAACTAGCCGATGAGTATCGCCGAATAGCGGAAGAACAACAAAATATAGATTGGCTGACAGTGGAGCGATCGGACTCTGGAGAACCAATTACCAAACATTATCATGTAATTCTGCACTATGAACGCATTGCAGAGGAAGAATCAAAATTTGAGGCAATACACAATACAATGATGGGCAATACGGTGGTAGAGAATGCTAAAATCACCGTGATTGAGATTGATCCAGAGATATCAATTGATCCATTAACGCGAGATTGGGATTGATTATCTTAAACCCTATCATTGAGAGACGTAGTTTTCAGATGTCTTTAGTTGTTTGAAACTAAATTGCGATCGCATAGAAATATCCGTAGGAATCGCAAAGCACTCTGTAATAATGTTTTGCGGCCTACAATATGCGAATTAGGTAAATTAGTCTTTTGTAGGTGTAAATAGCTTATGATGCTGATATAATAAAGGTTCTAGCCCTTAAAAGTAGTTACGACATGACTTGCGAATTGCGACATATAATTTGCGAACGTACAAGTTCTGTAGCGATCGCCCTCTACCTCAAACCTACTTTTGCGGTTTAGCCATAAAGGATTGATTTTCTGAACCCTTCCAAAAATACCATTTACAGGTCTAGTTCAAATTCCAGATTTCAAAGATGAAGGTGATATGACTCCATCTGATTATCCAACAATTGGTTAGTCAGTAGATGTAGTAGTTTTGGGATTTAAGGAAACTGGACAACAAATCTGGTTAAGTATGAAGCCAAGTCGATTAAATAAGTCAAATGAATTTGGAGTATAAACTCGAAAGATCAGCCTTACTCCTCAACATCAAACCACACAGGCGTAATATCATCAACTTGTCCATTATAATTAATAGTAATTTCCTGACCTTCCCGAATATATTTGTGAGCAACAATATCAATTAGATTTTTAGCAAAATTCTTAATATAAACAGCATTGGGATGATAAGAATGATTAAATAAAGAAGCAAAACCTAGAGCGATCGCTCCGCTTTCTCCATGCCAACCAAAATAATAATTCAATAAAACAGTTTTAGTAATTAACTTAACTTGTTGTTTAGGAATAATAATAACAGCCGCTCTTTCAATTAAATCTCCTTTAGCAAAATCTTGCTGGGCAAATATACCTCTACCTTTAGTCTCTGTATCACGAAATACTAGCATATATCAATTCTATCTGATGGGTGAAAATCCAGATAGACGCAGAGAAAATAAAGATAAATTTTTGTCACTGACTTACGACTTCTATAGTCACTATAAAGTCAATCATTGAAGATGTAATCAAAGTTTCCGTAAATTTTAACTTTTCGTGCAAAGTTGATAATATTCATGTTATTATAAATATCCCATGTTAACTATCATTGGTTGTGGAAATCTCAATCGTAATGACGATGCCGTAGGCGTAATTATCGCCCAACGTTTACAGCAATATCTCGCCCAAAAACCTCAACCTAACACCCGCGTTTATGATTGTGGTACTGCGGGGATGGAAGTGATGTTTCAAGCGAGAGGAAGTAAAAGATTAATAATTGTTGATGCTAGTTTTACAAGTTCTGAACCAGGTGCTATATTTAAAGTCCCAGGAAAAGAACTAGAAGCACTGCCCGAACCTAGTTACAACTTACATGATTTTCGTTGGGATCATGCCTTAGCCGCAGGGAGAAAAATCTTTGAAGATGATTTTCCCCTAGAGGTGACAGTTTATTTAATTGAAGCCGCTAATCTTGATTTTGGCTTAGAATTAAGTCCCGTTGTCCAACATTCTGCTGATCTAGTTTTTGCCGAACTAATCACCATTGTTAACCAGAATGTTCTGACTTAATTAATCATCAAAAAATCAAAATTGGCTTATGCCCAATCACGGTAAACTGAGAGTTCATCTACCCTCATTTCAAAAGGAATACCATTGGTTTCTGGAGGACATACGCGAATTTTTGCACTGCTAACAATGCTGTTGAGTAAACTTCCCATGGGGACAATTTTTTGCAAAACTCGCCAATTGGTAACTTGATCACGACATTCAATTACCAAAGTCAAAACGCCAGCATGAGTTGTCACAAACCACCGACAATCAGACAACAGATTTTGAATAGAGCGATCGCACCCTTCATAAAAGTATCTACTGATCGAATACTCTAACTGTTGTCGAAGAATAATATCTGCTGATGAGGGCTGCTTAGGGTGATAATCATCAGCATTAGAATCAAATTGTCTTCTTGCCATTTCCCTTGGTTTTCCTATTTATTTACCAATTGCCATTACATAAAGCACATCCTTATTGGTTTCTAGAAATTGCTGGGCTTCATCATCATAGTAAGCACCAATTCCACTACATTCTATTTCCCAATAATTACTAAATAGATACACTCTCTGTCCTAAAAAACCAGCCAATTGCATAGCGGTTTGATAACTCGAATAATCGGACACAAAAAATAAAGTTACAGCGCAATCTCTGGCTATAGCTTGATTAATACACAAGTAACCTGTCTGTTCACTAAAGTTACCCGGCTTAATTAAATGTGTCCCCTGATATAACCCTGGTAAAATTCCTTCAACACGATGCACCACAGAATAAATTTCTATTTCCTCAAAATTTTCTGTTGGTATAGGTTGCTGAACATCTTGCAAAATACGCCAATAGGTTTCTTGGGAAATAAACTGTTTTTGAAAACGCCTAATAGAACGCCTATTCCAAACGTTCTCAAAAAATCGTTCTCGGTTCAAGTTAAATTGAAAATGCTCTAATGCTTTCTGGTGACTAGATTGTAAAGATGTTGCTTGATAGGCATCTTCAATGAATTGATTAGCTTGAAAATAATCAGTACCACAAACAAAAGGAATTGGTAGCCTCAAGCGTCTGATTTGTTTTTCTTTAACCTCTCCCGATATCACACAACCACTAATAAACTCCTTATTCTCAAATCCCAAATCTGCATTGAGAGTGAGTTTATCAAAATCAAAGATTAATTTGATGTTTTTCTCGTGAAGATATGCTGAAGCTGCGATTGCACCTAAATGGTGTCCGCTATCTAACAAACAATATCTTATGCTCCTGTCTTGATATTTCCAGCTAGACCTATAATAAACAGAACTAATTAAAAAGATGAATCCGTTAATACTTTTTCCTGGTATAATATAATTTTCTAAGCCATCATCAATTAATTCATAAATCAGTGTTAGATAATTATTCTCAACTTCTAAATGATAAATACCATCTATAAAACCCTCAATACCACGCATTTGTAGATAAACTTCTGTGGGATACAAAGCCCCTGCTGAGGGATTTACCCGCAGTTTATCAACTCCATTTTTATCAAGCTTTTCCAAGGTAATAGCACCCGTTAACCTGATAAAAGCATGGGTGGGATTATTGGGATTTAATTTCACTCGCCGATAAAATTTTGGATAAACTTTAAAGGAAGTTGGTTGAGTTGAAGCGTCTACATAATTGGGATTAAGCTGAACCGATAAGTAAGAATGCTTGGTAGTATGGTGATAGATTTTTTCAGAATGTTCACTTGGCGGCATTTTTGAGTAAGTTTAAAACTTCTATATTGCTGGCGAAGTCAATAGCTTTATAATCGTCCAAGTTTTTTAAATTTATGTTAGGATGATGTTTTAAGAGCAACTTGACTACTTCTGTCTTTCCGCCTGAAGCTCCATACATCAGGAAAGTTGCTCCATTATCAGTTTTGATTACATATTTACCACTACTTAATGTTTTTTACCTGCACCTAAATATAATTCTCCGACTTTTGGATCATTCAATAATTCTCTACCGGGTCCAGAAATAGCATCCCGTCCCGACTCTAAGACATAACCACGATCAGCCATTTCTAAAGCTTTACGGGCATTTTGTTCTACTAAAACAATAGCTGTACCACCTTGATTAACTTGTTTAATTTGCTCAAACACTTGTGTGACTAAAATTGGTGATAAAGCCGCAGATGGTTCATCTAAAAGTAGTAAACTGGGTTCTAACATTAATGCTTTCCCCATTGCTAACATCTGACGTTCCCCTCCTGATAGTGTACCCGCACGTTGACGACGGCGATCGCTCAACCGGGGAAACATAGTAAATATCTTGTCCTTCAAGGGTTTCAGAGGTATATTGCGGACAAAAGCCCCCATTTCTAGGTTCTCTTCAATTGTCAAAGAGGGAAAAACGTTAGCGATTTGGGGAACATAACACATCCCCCGTTGGACGATTTGATTTGATTTTAAACCAGTGATATTTTGGCCTTTGAAAGTAATAGTACCTGTATGGGGAGTTAACAGCCCAAAAATGGTTTTAGCTAAGGTGGATTTACCCGCACCATTGGGACCAATGACGGTTACTAATTCTCCTGCATCAACTCTAAAATTAATCCCTTGGAGGATATCTACATCTTTAATATAGCCAGCGTGGACGCTTTCAACGGTTAGGAGGTGATTGGTCATAAAATAATTTACTCATCTAATTATAGGTTAACTCTTAATTTTTTGATGGGTAATTGGGAAGTTTAAGAAATTAGCTATATTTTCTACCATTTCTAATTCATTTTCCCAATCTTTACCCTGATAGAAAAATAAACGTATGCGTTTATTTCCAGATAAAAGCAAAATATATTCAATTTTACTATCATCACTCTGATCTATTGTTTCTTCCTTTCTCAACTCAACAATATCACTAATTTTGTATTTAATTATGTTATCCTTCACCCAACCTTTTTGATTAATGATGATTTGATTAGTAGTTTTATCAAAGGTGATTTTCCTATAAAAAGGAATAAAAATCATGGCTATTAAAAAGGCTAAACTAATAGTAAAAAATAATAATCCAGGCAATAATGTCGATATTTTTAATTCGAGATTTAGTCTAATTTGCAAATTATTTTGTCTTGGATTATTAATAAAATAATTGATTTGAGATGCTATACTTTTAGCTGGTGTTTCTGAGTTATAGCCGATCAGAGTAAAATTACTACTTTTGGCGGTTTTTAATATAACTAAATATAAATCGTTATCTTCTCCTGATAAAGGTGCTACAACTGCTGCCGTTGGTTGATCTACAAAGGTTATTTGTTGTGAGTTTAACCATAATGTGTTTTGTTTGAAATCACAGTTAATCTGATTTCCAGCAATGCGATCGCAAGAAAAGATCGAACTTTTTGGTAAACTCAAATAAGTAATTGACAGAGAAACCACTGCCATGATTGTGGTAATTAACCCAGATATAACTATTTCGGTGGTTGGGTTATTTTGTAATACTAATTGATTTGAAAAATTTTTATTTTTCATTGGTTTATTTTAGTGATTGGTGAGATGATCAACTCCTCACCAATCACTAATTATTTCCTATTGGGTAATCTTTTGCAATTCAGGACGTTCTTCTGGCAAAATTGCGCCTTCTACTGGACAAACTTGTAAACAGATGCCACAGTCGATGCAGGTAGCAAAATCAATCCAGTACCAGTCTGTTCCCTTGATGTTTTTGCCAGATCCCTCATGTATGCAGGCTACAGGACAAGCAGCTACGCAGTCAGCAACACCTTCACAAACTTCAGTGACAATAGTGTGTGGCATATTTTCGATTCCCTCTCTTTAATCAATCAGCGATTTCTAGCGTAACAACTTGTAACGTTCTTGGTTAATGCACTGCTTCAATGGTGGGTGAACCATCAGATCTAATCCAAGCGATTTGAGCAATAGAGCGATCGCGTGCGTACTGACGTACAATTTCTGTATCTCTACCCCCTAACTCCATTTCTACTCTCACCAATTCTGTAGAATCACGTAATTTTTGAGCATAGCCAAAGGCGGCAGCATTAGCACTGGACGTTTCTGGTACTACCAACCAGTTACTCGCCGGGGTATCTAGAGGTAATTGCTGATTAGATGAAAGAATCCGGTATAAATCGTCTATATCCAATTCAAAGCCAATGCCAGGAATGTTTTTTCCTTGGGGATGATATAGCCCTAGAAGCTGATCGTAACGACCACCACGCCCTAAAACCTGTGCCTGTCCATCGGTATCACTGACTACTTCAAATACAATGCCTGTATAATAGTCGATGGTTTGAATTAGGCTCAAATCGAGAATTAGGGGGAAATTTCCTTCAGATTCTAGTAATTCCACCAGAGATTTGAGATTATTAACCGCTTTTTGCAGTTCTGCATCTAAATTTAAACTGCTGACCTTTTGCAAAACATCGGCACTATTGCCGCGCAAATCTAACATGATTCTAGCGCGATCGCGCAACTCATCACCCAAGGGTAAAGTATCTATAGTCACACGATCCAAATTAGCGATCGCACTCCGCACCTGACCTCTAATATTAGCCGGAAAAGCATCTAACAAAGAGCGAGTAATACCCGCCTCACCTAAAATTAAATGCCACCCCTGCAAACCCAAGGCCGCTAAACAATTAGCTACCAACAGCAACACTTCTCCATTGGCCAGCAATCCTCCAGATCCTAACAACTCCACCCCAGCTTGATAAAACTCTTGCTGACGATTGTGGGGACTTTCCCAATTGCGGCGAAATACATTAGCGTTGTAATACAGCCTTTGGGGATAGGTTGTATCTGCCATGCGAGTAACCACAGTGCGAGCAATAGAAGCCGTGAGTTCTGGACGTAGGCCCAATTCCTCATTTTGACCATTTTGCAGTTCAATCACCCGATGACGCTGAATTGCTTCACCAGCCATCAAAGTATCCATTCGTTCCAAAGTTGAGGTGATAATCCTGTGATATCCCCAACGATGAAATACTTGTTGTAACCTATCTTCAATCCAGTGTTTTTGAGCCACATCTAAGGGTAATAGATCCCTGGCTCCCGTTGCTGGTTGATACACCATTATTTTTTCTTCCCGCCAAACAAACCGCCGAACAACCCACCTTTTCCAGACTTATCTGGTTCTTTTTCTCCATTATTTGGAGATAATTTCACATTAGCAGCACCGGATTGTTTTCCTAAGACTTGATCTACTTTGGGTTTCCATGCCAAAGCCATTTCGTCCTTGGGATTTAATTTCAGTGCATTGTCAAAGTGAACCTTAGCCATTTTTAGCTGATTTTGCCTCAAATAGACCATAGCAATCAAGCTATGACATTGACTATTTTTTGGCTCTAATTTCAAGGCATCTTGCAATTCTACTTTGGCTTGGGCAAATTGGTTTTTCTCCATCAAAGTTTGAGCGCGACGGATGTATTGTTCTGCCGGGGAATCTTGTTTAGGTTCTGGGGGCGGTGGTGGTGGATTTTGTACACCCATTTGATTTTTGGCCGATGACGATTTGGTGAATGACAGACCAGCCTTCCGTACCAAGTATACTAAATTCAACTCACTGACTTCGGCAATAATTTGGGGTACTAAATCCAAGTTATTTAACTGAGTTTCCGCAATTTTAGCGATCGCATTTCTATACAATAGATCAATATTTGGCGCAATTGCTAATTCCTTGGCGAGATCGCTACTTAACTGTTCCATCACCTCTGAATCTTGGATCAGCCGCTTACCCATTTGTGACAAAACTAAAATGTATTCCCCACGAGTATTTTCTGAAGACAATATTTCATAAGCAGGATTAACCAACTTAGACAACACCGCATTAGCTAAAATTCTTTCAGTATTATCCTCAAAATTTTGGCTGTCTGGGTGCAATCGTCGCGCCATTTGCAGATAGCGTTTACGGATTTCCTTTGGGTCAGTATTAAGAGGAACACACAAAACTGCGTGATGATCTATAAAATCATATTTAAACAAGCCGCGATCTATTTTCCAAAACATAGCGACGTATTACACCCAAGACGCTGTGACATTTTTCTAGTTTAGCCCCTTGATCTAGTTCAGTGGTGAAAATATTTGCAAATTCAGCCTATAGACTGATTAATAACGGCAAAGTTTCCATCAATTCTTGACTGAGACTATCGTGAAGATAACCATTAGTGGCAAGGATTCTCCCAGATTCTATTTTAAAAGGAGTGCGATCGTAAGCGGTAACTTTACCTCCAGCTTCTTGTACTAAAATTATACCTGCTGCCATATCCCAAGGAGCAAGCCCCCGTTCCCAATAACCATCAACACGGCCACAGGCAACATGAGTTAAATCCAGGGATGCAGCACCACCACGTCTAACTCCTTGGGTCAGATGGGTCAGATGACAAAATTCGGCATAATTATTATCAGTTGTTTCTCGCCGGTCATAGGCAAATCCCGTTACCAACAAGCTTTTAGCCAGTTCTGTAGTTTGAGAAACCTGAATGCTTCGGCGGTTGCGTGTGGCACCTAAGCCAGCAGCAGCCCGAAATAACTCATCATGGTAAGGATCATAAATTACTCCTACCTGGGGTACACCATTGATTAACAGTCCGATAGAAACTGCAAAACAAGGATATTGATGGGCGTAGTTAGTTGTACCATCGAGGGGATCAATTGCCCAGAGGTATTCACTATCTTGATTACCTAGTTTGCCCGATTCTTCTGCCAAAATTGAATGTTGGGGAAAGTGACGGGATAGAATTTCCAAAATCACTTTTTCAGAAGTTTTATCGGCGATGGTCACTAAATCACCAGGACGGCCTTTTTCGGTAATCGTCTCTCCTAATTTACCCAGATAATCCATTAAAACTGTCCCAGCCGCTAAAGCTGCTTCTGTCGCAATGTCAAGAAAGATTTGTAATTGAGTCATGGTATGTTTGTTATCTATAAATCCGGCGAAATTCACCAGGAGTCAGACGCATGGGTTTTTGGGAATCCCAAATTCCTATGGACATGATTCTTGCCCACTGTTGGGAGCGTTCTAGGCGTTGGTCGTATTTATGGTTAGGCGATCGCGCTATAAATAAAGCATATCCTTGTTTAAGTATTTCTTCATTCAACAACAATTTATCTTTCCATACATAGGCCAAGGTTCGCCCAACTTGATCTTTGGCTTCTACATCAAATTCCAGCTTCACCGAATTTTCAGCCCCACTAATCAAAGTTTCTAACAGTTGTTTAGACTCTTCCCCCCAAGGCCGTTGACGCAAATCTGGTGCATCTAGTCCAATTAACCGCACTTGAGAAATTAAATTTGGTTGTTCTGCAAGTCCCAATACTTCTAAAGTTTGGCCACTAACCACCCTTGCTACTTTTACCTGAGAGGGCATATTATTAATGGATGGATTTTTATTTTGACAACTCACCAAGAGCAGTAAACAAGCTAATATTGCTAGATTCTTCCCAAAAGGGCAGAGACACGCCACCAAAGCCGCTATTTTTACTTTGATGAAGAATATCCAGCCCACGGGGGAAAACACCCATCTATCGGCGTTCTTAGCAATGCACCCTAACCATACAAACATCTTAGTCTTCATCCAAGGGTAAACCTGCTTTAACTCTTCCCCTAGCAAAATAACGTCCAAATTGAAGTTCATAAACTTCATCTTCGTCTTGGGTTTCCACTTCCAAGTCAGAACGGGCGTAACTTACACATAGTAAAGCGTAACCCTTACGGCGTAATTCTGGGGAAAGTCCAATGGCTTCTGGTTGATAAATTTCGCCGGCAAGAACCCTGACAGCGCAGGTGGTACAAGCCCCATTTCGGCAAGAAAAGGGCAGTTCTACTCCTTGATGTTCGGCTGAATGCAGTATGTATCGGTCTTCTGGAACTTGCAACGTGTATGATCTGCCAGTAGCGCGATCGTGAACTCTAATTGTATGGGTCTGAACCATCTTGTTTGCGATGAATATTGTGGATTTTAACTTTATTTTAAAAAGTCTTTCCTAATATTTGCATTTTTTTAGTTTTTGTTCTACAATAGAAATTCCTGACACCTGGAGAGGTGGCCGAGTGGTTGAAGGCGCAGACCTGGAAAGTCTGAAAGGGACTAAAATCTCTTCTAGGGTTCAAATCCCTATCTCTCCACTTCCTTGTATACCAATGGTTACAACGTTTTATATAGTTATCCAATAAATATATTGGTTTAATGCTTGGTTTAATTGGTTTAATCTCTATCGTGAGGTTAGTAACCTTATGAAGTAAATTTCCGGCAAGTATGGCTTTTTGACTTTTATGACTTTATTTAGGTAGAAATTAATAGTGATTTTGATTTTTGGGTTGTCTCTACCTTGTTCTGAGATTGTTGGACAACTTATTGGACAAATAAAAGATAAGGTAGAGACTTTGGTTATCTCTACCTATTTTGGGTATTTTCCTGCTATCATCAGGATACCCTTATCGGATAAATAAGTTAGGGGTAAGCGACGGTTGAGAGTGTATGTCTGGTAAACTGGCACTCTCAGGCGTTGCTTTGCTTATGCAACAAATCTAATTTATCCAATAACAAAGTGTCAAGGGTTTTTAGGTCATATTAGTAACTATATTCTAGTTGTCCAATAACTAAAAACTATGATAACTAGAACTTATGTACTGATACAAAAAAGACGTAAACCAGTTAGGTAATACGTCTTTGGGTAGATATTTAGCTTATTCTGAAATTTAGTAGAGGCAATCTTTTTCTACTAGGTTTGTAATCCCTGAGTTAGCATACTTCCAATTAGAAGCAATACAGATTACAAATCTGAAAGGTTTTGACATTAACGCTACCTTTGCTAGTTCTTTACTGTAAGGCTTGATTTCTGGATAGTAATCACTCACTTGAAGCGTCCAATCAATAAAGCAATTAACAAAGCTATCAATGTCTAAATATTGTTGACAGTAGGTTCTAATGTTATTCTGATTGGGAACATCAGCAAGGGTAGGAAATGACTTAATTAAACTACTGTTGTAGTGTTTAATGAACTTTTCGATGTCTGAATAACTCACCCTCTCTACTTTGATATTTTGTTTATTATCAAAGCATTTACGGTTATGTGCTTTACCTTTCAAAACAGCTAAAACTGTTACGCATACGATATCAGTTAGTCTATCTGTTGAACCCTTAAATGGGTGTTGCATTGACAACTGAAAAGTATCCCTCATTTGATAGGTAAACAATGCTGGTGTTAAGTCACTTATCAATGGCTTTGACAGTGATGTGTAATTGTGCATAATTAAATTGCCTGAGATATGGTGTTTAGTGGTTGCTGCTTTGGACGGTGACAACCACTAAATAAATATTAAACGTATGTCTACATACGCTTCGGCTAATATTAATATTTCTACACAATGCCTAACCCCAAAGGACACCCTAAAAGCTTAGAAGCTTATAAGCTAAAAACTGACAGAGATGAACCGCTAACTGGCAAATTAACGATAAGAATTACTAAGTCGATGGAAGATAAGTTACAGGGATTGGGCGACAAAAAAGCTGAGTTTTGTCGGGGTGCAATTAAAAAAGCACTTGATGATTGTGACAAATCGGAGGGTTAGAGACACCTGCGCTTGCTGTATATACAGTGCCACCGCCTAAGTTATGACTACCCCCTCCCTGTCAAGATATTCGCTTAGAATTGCTTGCTTTTAAAAATTCCTACTCATCCACCAATTAACTAGCGGGGGAAATTCTAGCTTATTTGATGCCTTACCTCTACACCTCAAGAACAACAACGCTTTTAACCAAGTTTTTTTACTGGAGACTGTAAGAATGTCCTAGAGTTTTGCAAAGTATTGTTGCTACTGTCCATCATAGGAACAGCAGCAAAACAATTACATCAACTCACAAGTTTAAAATACATTGTGGATATATGTTTCTTACCTAGCGATTGCCCCGCCCTTTTGCCGTTTTGGATTGTTGGCTCAACGGTCACACCAGATGGCGTAATGCTAGTCACTTGATATCTATCACCAGGCATCAACCCGTTAATGCGGTCTGTTAACTCTATGGTGTCGCCAATCTTAACATCATAGTCGTGAGATAATTCTGTCTCAAAAAAGTTTTGACTTTTAACGGTAACACCAGTAACAAGAGGCTCTAACCCTTGCATACCAACTGTTACCGAACTGTTACCGTTCCTGTTACTGGTGTTATAGTCCGGTAACGCTTCTGTATCACTGCTAGACAAATCTGTTACCGAACTTTGGCTATTAGTAACAGACTGGTAACAGTTCGGTAACACTTGTCCTGTATGACTTTCAGGCGTTGTTACTGGTGTTACCGTTAAATTCTCAACTTTTTTATTTTGCAGTTCCCAACCTGATACTAATTTCCCATCTATTCGTTTTTTCTTCTTCATGTATCCTAATCGTGTTAGCGCGTCTGTAATAGGCTGCCATTCGTTGCGCTTTAACGATTTACCATCTAAACCAGGGTTTAGCGTAGTCCATATATAGTCCAGTGTCACGAAGCTTCTTAACTCATCACTGTAGTCACTAACCCTACAAGCGTTTTCCACCTCTACATTTATCGGGTCAATACTTGAGTAAGTTTCGTTATTAATAGAACTAGCTGCTTGTTCATCTTCTGACAACTCGTAAGAATAGCCAAGTTTGTAGAGATTATATGCACAAGCCCAAATCAAATCTCTGTTTTTAAGTAGTACCTCAAAATTAATTTTCCCTGGTATGTTAACTACCCAAAATCTTACACCCCCGGTAGGGTCTAGCAATACATCTTGCCTGTTGGTTGTAGCTACTATAATAGACATCCTTTTGAGAATAGATGTTGTTCTCGCATAAGGTAATACAAGCTTATCGGCTGGTGTGCTAATGATACTTTTTAAGTCTGCTACATCCGTTTTTTTGTAGACTTTATCAAACTCTGGTATCTCATTAATCCAGGCAGAATGCAATACCATTAAATCGTGTTTCTCGCTAGTCCCCTTATATGAACTATTAAAAAAGTTATCGCTTGCTAGTTCCCTCCAAAATGATGACTTACCAGCGTTTTGCTGTCCATAAAGAATGCACACGTTTTTCTGAAAACATCCTGGTTTATATACTCTGTTTACGGCTGCTACAAGGGTCTTAGTTAGAAATGTTAAGTGTAGTTTCTCTTGTACGGTTGTAGCTTCACTTAACACTTTATGTATGGTGTCTAGGGTGTTATTAAGAGTTAACGATTCACACGAACTCTTAATAGATTCTAGATAATTTATAACAGGATGATAGCTATTCCTTCTAGCGATTTCTACCAGATAATCAGCAGCATAGCTTTTGCTTAATTCTATTCCTGTATCCTCACTGATATGGATAAAAGCAGAGTCTAAATAATATTGTTCGCCGTCCTTCTCCACTTCATTAGTCATCAAATTGCGTTTAATCCTATCACCGTAAAACTCTGTTAGTTCAGCAATTGCAGATGAGTGACTTTTCTTATCAGATGATTTTGAACCTGACTTTTTAGCAAGGATAGGTGTAGCTATTTCCTGTTCCCATAATTCCAGGGTGTATGCACTCTCTAATATTGCTCTCATCGCCTCTACACCATTGTTGGTTATAA
Organism: Cronbergia sp. UHCC 0137; assembly: GCF_034932285.1. NCBI lineage: Bacteria > Bacillati > Cyanobacteriota > Cyanophyceae > Nostocales > Nostocaceae > Cronbergia > Cronbergia sp. UHCC 0137. The sequence continues at coordinate 3,720 of NZ_JAYGHC010000059.1, read as the reverse complement.
AGTCGTCCATGCCTTTACCCTGCTCAGTAGTCCATAATCCAGTTGCTATCCTAACGGTACACCGTGAGATGGACAAAGCTTCCGCTAACTCCAAAGTTGCCTTGATAACGTCAGGTTTTGTAGCAGCGTCAGCATCAAAAGCGATAATGTATTCACAGTACCCACGGTCAATTAATGACTGTAATGTAGGGCATATTACCCTACTACCATCAGGCTGCTTCCTTAATCCGTTCCATACACCTGTAGTGGCTACCGATGGGATATCAGCACTACAAGCCTTGATTGCTTTTTTAAAGCCCTCTGTAATGACTATGGGATTGTTTTTATCCCATAAGAAAGACGCTGGTAGTCCATCGGGATGGTTAGGGATGCCTATATCAGCTTTAGTGCCTGAAAGGGTCTTATATCTTAGTTTCTTACCGTCTTTACCTGGTTTAGGGTTATCATACCTAACTTGGGGCTGTTCCCCAAATAAATGAAACTTCCACCCATCGTTACTAGATGTGCGGGTTACATTGGGTTTCAACCATTCAATAGGGATATCCGACTGATGAGATAACCCATCTAGTGTAGTGATGTCGTTTGTTTGTAAAGCTTTCATGTTTTCCTCTATACATTTTTTGATTTTTTTTCAAAAAACATTGGAAAACACGCCAATAGTGTGATATACAATATAGTTGTTGGACAAGTTGTTGAACAATTCCAACGAAACAGTTGTACTATTTCAGGTTTCCTGAATAGCACTTTTCCCTTTGGTTGCCAAGTATTTTAAATAATGGTAAGATTTACCATAATAAAGACTTAGCAATCAGACAATTGTATATAAGCGACACCGCTACGTGTTTTCTGATGGACTCAAGAATTGCCGTTCTTGAGTTCAACTGCTTTTAGGATAGGCTACCACAATTTTAACTAAGATGGTAGCTTTTAGTCTTGCTCACTGGCATAAATAGCGTCAAGGTCAATCCCTAGCCCGTCTATACGTTCTCTGATAGTGGCTGTTAATTTTCTTGCCTGTTCATATCGTGGTGATGTTTTCTTGCTCTCACAGATGGATTCCCACTGATTAATTTCGCTGTCTAATTCAATCAGGAATAGATATAAATCATCTAGCTTGTCAGCTATAACCGTCGGTGTCCATCGTTGTACAGTTTCACAACCATACTTTTTTTTGCGTCCACCACCAGTGGCGCGTTTACCTGCTTTCGGTATACCTCTAGGCATAGTCTCATTTATTGGTATGGATTCAATGGCTCAGTGCGGCTCTATGGATGGTAGAGATATTCAAATCTTCCAATCCCCTGCTATATCTGACTTATCTTATTTCTACCATATCAATAACAGGAAAGTAAAGAGTATTAATGTACTATTTTGTTAATATTGTGATGAAACAAGAATACTGTGGTTGACTACTATTTCTATAACGACTGTTTAAGTCATGGAATATATCTTGTTTTTATTTTGTCCAACAAGTTATCGGATAATTCCTGGTAAGGATATTCGTTCAATGTCTAACTTGAGATAATGTTCTTTAATTATCTTTTCAGAGTTACCGACTATTTCTGCCAATTTGTGTATGGGATAGTCATTGTTGGCATGGTAACTAATCATGCTATGCCTTAACTGGTAAGGTATTCGATACGGTAATCCAATTCCCTCTAAAACTGTTTTCCAGACTCTACAAAATGCGTGTTGACTGATAGGTTCATACCGTCGGTTTAAGAAAACATAGTCTTTACGTGTTTTGACATTGGTTAGTAGTGCGTGCAGTTCAGCATTAATCGGAAATAACCGACTATCTTCTGTTTTAGTACCTGCGCTTTCGATAATTTTACCGCTTGCGTTTACACGATTCTCGCAAAACTTGATATGGTTTTTTTGGAGGTTAACGTGTTTCCACTTCAAGGCTGTGGCTTCACTCGGTCGGCATCCTGTTAACCATAGAAAGTAAACATATTCGTAGTATTGAGAGTGTGTACCGCGTTGGGTTTCATAGCTTCCGTTCTTGAATGCTGACAATATCAGATATATCTCATCTACCGTAAATATTGAGATATCTGTATCATCTGTAAATTTGTTATCAACTTTTGTATCTTTCAGTTTTAAGCCACTGAAAGCGTCACGATACTCAATCCCCCATTTACGTGGTATGTTACCTTGTTTACTGTTCCAATCTATGCAAGCTACAATCCACTTTAACCGGGTCTTTGACGTTGCCTGACTACGTTTGTCATCTGAGAATACCCATAAAAACAAGTCTTGACGTTGCTCTAACTTTTGATATGGACAATTTTGAATGATTGATGTACAAGTTTGAACAGCCGTTTTAATGGTCGTATCTGACCACAGTTTCAGTGTGGTGTGATATTCAACATACTTTGACCACAGTACACTTAAATCATCTTTCTCAACAACCTTGATAGTAGGTTGTTTTTTTTGTTTATAGCGGTCTAGTTCGGTTCTAGTAATTGACTTCAACTCATCAAGGTCAATCTCATCACCAATAGCAAGCTGTTTAATAATGTGTTCATCAATGACCAAGGCAACATTTAACGCTTGTAGTTCATTTGAGCCTAGTCCTATAGTCTTACGTCCAAACCGACTGCTTAACCTAGCTTGGTACATTAGACCGCTTGTAGTTTTCATTACATTTATACTCAAGTGAGTATAATTGCTTTTAGCTTGAGCCATACATTTATCGGATAACTTTAAAGCCACTATAACACGTTTGGTTTAATTATTGGTTTAATCGTTGGTTTAATTTCCTGGTTTAATTTCTGAAAGTATTGATAACTCTATCATACAGCTAAGTTTAGAACAGACCTGGAAAGTCTGTTATGCAGTAATGTATACGAGGGTTCGAATCCCTCCCTCTCCATTTTTATTACTCTGTAAATTAGTATTTACACTAAGTAACCTTTATCCTAGATACTGGTAGCAACTCAACAGACAAAATCCATAATTCTGATGTAATAACTCAAGTTCCTAGTTATTTATTTTTCGGATATTTTGTAGTCTGTAGGGTGTGGTTCGGCAAGCTCACCAACCACGTCAGACAGAATAATTGAGGCTAAAATCCCTAATTTTAAGTTTCTGACGCACCTTAATTTGATCTATAGGACTCCTATTTGATTTTTGATAGGTTACCTAGCCATACCGAACTCAATACCTCAGTACATATTGAAAGCCTTGTTCCCTGTTCCCTGTATTTTTTATCTTGTTACTTTTGTCAAGGTCATATTATACAAAATTAGATGAGATTACCCTGGTTTTTTGATTTTAAGATTTCTAACTCTTCTCTCACAGATAATGGTTGATAACCTAAAGCAAATGCTTTTGAACTGTCTAAAGAAACATCTTTTGGTCTTGGTGCTGCCATCTTAACATCTGTTTGCCAACATGATTTTAATTGATCGCTAGGAAGTTGTAACACTTCAACTAATATTTTACCAAATTCATAACGCGAAATTCTTTCTTTCCCACCTAAGTGGATAATTCCATTGACTTTATTTAATGCTAATAATAAACCTTTTGCTGCCGTGCTTCCACTAACTGGAGTGCGGAATTCATCTATAAACAACCTTAGTTCTTTTCCGTCTTTCAAAGTTTGAATAAATTGTTGTATAAAGCTTTGGGCTGTCGGTGTTTCTCCTCCGAACATTAAGGGCATTCGACAAATTGCTGCTTGGGGATACACTTTGAATATACCTGCTTCTGCTG
>NZ_JAYGHC010000058.1:0-31374 GCF_034932285.1 Cronbergia sp. UHCC 0137 | reverse complement strand
AACCGCAGAGGCGCAGAGAACGCAGAGGAATGAGGGTTTGAGAAGTTTTTTGCATTAGGTGGTTGAGTGTTTTTTATTAGCCGAAGTGCTGACTCCTAACCCTAACGAAAAGACCTTTTCATCAAACCCTACTTACAACCATTCAATTATCTGAGCGTTTTCTGGTAATTTTGCTTCTCGTTGTCCCTGAGAACGGGCATTAGCTGTAAATAAACCAATGGGAGTATTTAATAAGTCTATAAAACTAGCTTTACCAATTATATTATTAATACTTGCTTTTGGTAATTCTTTTAATAACCAACGCAGTAGACGATAACCATATTCTTTGGTTGTCATCTCTCTCATTAATTCTACACCATGCAGTTCATGTAAATAACGATTAGACCGCCCATAACGTCGCCATTGACTTGCTAATTCTTTAATAGTAACACGGTGACGATGTTGAACGATCGCACTCGCCGCAAATTCTAATTTACCAAGATTTCCCCTAAGAATACGCCAACAAATATCAGCATCTCCCCCGGTGCTAAGATAGGGACGAAATAAACCTGATTTGGTGAAAACCTGCCGACGAATTGCTAAATTTGCAGTTTGTCCATAGGAACAAAATTTATGAGCCAGGGTATGTTTTTGAGATAACGTCTCTTGTTGATCTGCGAATTTTTCCAGGATACTTTTACCAGGTAATGCTTCAATTTCACCAGCGACAATTACCACTTCTGGATTGACAAAAGGCTGAATTAATGTATGTAACCATTGTGGTTGGGGACGACAATCTGCATCTGTAAAAGCAATGATTTCACCTGTGGCTGTTCTAATTCCTGTGTTTCTAGCCGCGTAGGAACTTTGAATGTTATTTTCGCTTAATGGGTGGATATTCGGGCAATTTTCAGCAGTTTTTGTAAGAATGGAAAGAGTGCGATCGCTGCTATGATTATCCACAAGTAAATACTCTACCTGCTCTGTTGGGTAAGTTTGCGACAACAAACAATCAAGCAAATCTGGTAAATCCGCCTCACCATTATATACAGGAACAACCACAGACACTTTCGGCAAAAAGCTAATCATATAGAGGGGAACAGGGAACAGGGAAAATATAAATCCCACCCTATATTCCAAGAGTGGGAAACAAAGAACTATGAAAAAAAGTTAAAACTTCAAATCTTCGGCACTGTTACTGATAGATTGAGAATTAGGAGTAGCTGGTGCTTGAGCAAATTTCCTATTAGACAGGGCAGCGATCGCGCGAGTATATTGAGGATCGCTGTTAGTACCAATTAAATCTGGATTAGCAGCCAATTGACGCTCTTGCATTTCTGTCAAATCTAGCTTAATATCAGGTTCAATACCCTTACGGTTAATATCTGTACCTTTGGGGGTGTAGTAGTGAGCAATGGTGACAGCCAAACCAGAACCATCGGATAGTTCATGTACCGATTGCACCAAAGCCTTACCAAAAGTTTTACTACCAACAACTACAGCCCGCCGGTTATCCTTGAGTGCGCCGGTTAAGATTTCACTAGCACTGGCAGAATTACCATCTACCAATACCGCCAAAGGACGATCTGTTAACGATGTGCGATTGGCTTTTGTTTCTTCACCGCCGCCTTTTCGGTCTACAGTCTTGACAATTGCCCCATCATCTAACCACATTCTTGCTATTTCAATACTTGCTTGCAATAACCCTCCGGGATTTCCACGCAAATCCAACACATAAGAATCAACTTTGCGTTTGTTTAAGTCCCGAATTGCCCGATCCATTTGTTCAGCAGCATGGGCGCTAAACTCTCGCAAGCGTATATAACCAACCCGACGACCACCTTCTTGTTTAAGGGTATAACGCACCGTAGGAACTTCAATAGTTGCCCTGGTCAGCTTCAAATCAAAGGGGCTTGTCCCTGGTCTTGCCAAACGTAATGTAAGCGCAGTCCCGGCTTTACCCCGAATTAACTCAGATGCACTATCTAAGTTCATTTTTAAAGTAGATTTACCATTGATTGCTAAAATTTGATCCCCTGCTTTAATTCCCCCTTTCATAGCCGGAGAATTTTCTATGGCTTCAATGATGGTGATTCTCTTGGTTGTTTCGTTAAATTCCATCCGAATACCAATACCTGAAACTTCGCCGGATGTTTGGCTAGTCAAGGCTTCAAATTGCTTAGGATCCATGAACCTAGTATAAGGATCACCCAATTTTTGCAGGGCTTCACGAATAGCTATATAAGCTTGTGCATTAGAGGTATATTCTTTACTTAAAAGACTTTGCCTAGTTGCTTGCCAATTTTGTTGATTAAATTTACCATCAACATATTCACGATTCACCAGTTGCCAAACTTGGTCAACTAAAGCTTTTGGGCTATCTTGTAAAGCGGCATGAACGCACCGCGTCCAAGCTTGACCAAACACAGATATTGTAGCAGTTGTAGCGATCGCTCCCCCAATCAAGGCTACTTGGAGCGGTGAGTAACTTTTCGCAGATTGGTTCATGTATACCAGCCAGAATAGTTGTGTAGTTGACAGTTTAGCAATCAGGTTTTCCCGATATTTTCAAGTTTGTATACCTTAATTTCAGTTATACTCCATTGAGCATTTTTTTTGGTAAATGATGTGGAAATTACTGTTTTTGGAATTAACTATTGTTGCTATCTCAGAGAACTCTTAACAGAAAACAGGTTAAAAATTCCTTTGGTGTATGAGTTTTATCATCCGCCAGAGGATAGCTTTCATAGCCTATCCATACCGTGACACCAGTAATTGTGTCATTTTCACACCCTCAAGTTATTTTTCTAAGATAGCACTTTGTTGGCGCGATCGCTGCATTTTTGGATAGGAGAAACTCAAGCCTTTAATAATTAAGTTATGAAACACAATTTTCCCATCAGATCATCAATTCCCAAGAAGAGGAAATTCAGGAAATCCGGGCGATTGTTACAAAATATTGCTTTAGCTATCTGTATTCTTGTGGCTACTTGGTTAATTATTAACACTATAACCTTAGTTTCAGTTTCTTACCAGTCAGTTGATGCCTTTTTTGTCCTTGGTGGGAGCATTCGCAGGGAGATTTACGTTACCCAATTAGCAAAACAATATCCCCAAACACCTATTTTAATTTCTCGCGGTTCTCCAGATCCTTGTATTTGGCTAATTTTTCAAAGAGAATCAGCAGATTTACGGAATGTTTGGTTAGAAAATTGCGCTAATTCAACTTTTGATAATTTTTATTATGGGTTGCCGATTTTGCGGAGTTGGGGAGTACATAAGGTTAAATTGATTACTTCAGGCAGCCATGCAATCCGATCTAAGTTGATGGCACAAATTATTTTCGGTTCTCATGGTATTTGGGTAGAATCTGATGTTGTCCAGGAGCAAGGTATACCTGGTAATCAAGAATCTTGGCTAAAAACGGGATTAGATGTCACCCGCAGTTTGTTTTGGGCATTTTTCAGTCAAGTGATTCAGCCACAATGTTCACAGGTAACGAGACTGATTGATGTAGATATGTCTGCTTGGAAACAGCGTGGTTTTCGTTGTGAACATCAGGGACAGTTGGGACAATATACTCTCAAAAATCGACATGATTACAATTAAACGGTTAATTATTTTTTTATTTACTCTAGGTTGGGATTACTAAAAGCAGGGTTTTTAATAAACTCTTCATCAGTCAAACTTCGCAAAAATTCTAGTAAATCTTGTTTCTCACTTTCACTTAATTTAAACCCACCAATAAACTCACTTTTGAAAGGATTTGTACTACCAATTCCGGCAAATTCACCTTCATCAATAGTTCTTCCACCGACTTGATAATGATCAATAACTTCTTCCAGAGTCGCTATACTACCATCGTGCATATAGGGAGAAGTTAGAGCAACATTTCGCAAAGTAGGAGCTTTAAAACGACCCATATCCGTTGGCTTAGAAGTAATTTCATAAACCCCAGTATTATCTGCTGGATAAGAACCTTTGCCATCAATATTATAAAGTCCAGTATTGTGAAAAGCAATTTCCTGAAAAGCTAATTTTTCGTGCATGACGGAATCTGTAAAATTAATCCCCCCGTGACAGTGAAAACATTCTAAATCTTCACTATTAAATAGTTTTTCACCCCGTTTAGCTGCTGGAGAAATGGCATTAGCATCACCACCAAAGCGATATTTATCATAGGGAGAATTTACAGAAATTAAAGTGCGTTCAAAAGCCGCTAAAGCCTTAGTTAAATTGCTGAGGTTAATAGGACTTTTATCATTTTTAAAAGCATCTGTAAACATCTGCCGATATTTTGCGTCATCTCGCAACATTGCTAATATTTGTTTCTCCCTTCCTACCATCCCCATTTCCACTGGATGTTCCCCAAATATTGGTACTAAAGCTTGATTTTCCAACTTTGTCATTAAAGGGTTAGCCCAAGTTAATACAGGGTTATAGCCAATATTAGCAAGACTCATAGAGTTACGGGGGTGTTTTTCACCAGTTGCTCCTACAGATCCTATTTTACCATCAGTAAAAGCCAATTCTTGGAGATGACAAGAAGCACAGGAAAACTTACCTGTAATTGATAACCGATTTTCATAAAAAAGATGTCTTCCCAATTCAACTTTTTGGGAAGTCATCGGGTTATCGGCTGGTACAATTGGTTTAGGCATCCAAACTGGAAGATTCCAGTTATATTCTGAAGTTGAAGATGCGGAAAGGGTTGTACTCAGCCCAATTGATAAACAAACTGAGAACAGACAAATTATCAGCAAGCTGAACCAGCGAGATAATGTCATTCAACTCTAAAGAACTTCTGTTTAGCAGCAGGTTTCCCACCAAAAGGTAGACCAAAATTAGTCATAATCACATTACAGTCACTATCATCAGGAGATGACATACAACCAGGAGGAGTATTTTTTTGGTTAATCGTTAAATTTGTGTTTCCTATTAAGGCTGCTATATCAGCAATTACGACATTCTTACTAATATCAAACTTCGTAAAAATGACTTTTGCAGTATTTAAATTACTACAAGTTGATGGTTTTTGACTTCCCTCAGCAGCTTGACAACCAGTGCTACCCAAATGAATCGGGAAACCCTGGGATTTTTTATCTTGTTCACTATGCTTTAGCTGAGGATTATCAGTTTGGGTTTTCCAATCCAGACGAGCAAATTTATAACCAAAAAGCCAATTCCACCATAAAGAAGTCAAGTTTAATGGTGATGGTGCGGTGACAGAATCAGCATGATTTAGATTGAAGGGAACACCCAAGGTAAATTGTAAGCCTTGATAATTACCTTTAGGTATTGTCCCAACAATTTGATTACGTGTTTCAACTGTACCATTAGCGCAGCCACCAGATTTATTTTCAAAATCTAAGAGAGCGACATTTTGATATTGCCATTTTCCATCCTGTGTTAAATTTACAGGTATAGATTGACCATTGTGATCAATCAAAGCAATATCAGATACATAAAAACGGAAATCATCAGGAGTAACTTTTGTGACTGGTTTACCTAAAGTATAGGTTTTACCGCATTCAAAGGGTTGTTTACCCACTCTTCCTTGAAAATTAATTGTTACCTGTTGAGTGTTAGTAGTTTGAGCTACAGTTTTGGTAACGCCCCAGAAATTCCCAGCCAGGATAATCCCTGCTATTGTGGTAGATGTCAATAATAATTGCGGTTTCATGCTGGTTCTATAAATAAAGGAATTTAGTTACTTTATCCATCTAAGGACAAAAATATTGATATTATAAACAGCTATTTTGAGTTAAATAAACCACCAAGTCAAAAGACAACTTGTCAAACTAGATTTTTGATATAGCATTTCCTAGTTTCAATGAATTACACAACAATCTGCGTTGATCTGCGTCCATCCGCGTTTAATTTAAATAAATATCTTATTTGACAGCTTGTCTTTTGACAACCTGACTCCATGAACTAAATAATCGTACTGAGAAATCTGAGACGTAATCTCTCTAGTTATTTTTTCGTGGAATGTGGGGTGTAGCTTTGAAATTAAAACAGTGTGTGCATATAAGTATAGCAGGTACTATTTGTTTGCTGATCACTCAGAAAGCAAATGCAGAAACTGTTCCCAGTGGAGTTATTACAGATATTCCGCGACTAAATGATGTTGAACGTCCGAAACCGAGTATTAAAAATTGGTTCGCTCAGGAATCTCCAACTCCTAAAATTTTGCAAATAACTGGTGTACGACTGCAAGAAACAGAAACCGGTTTGCAAGTTGTCTTAGAAACGACCACTGGAGAATTATCCGCACCAGAAACTTTAATTGATGGTAATATTTTAATTGCAGATATAGCAAATGCGGTACTAGCTTTACCAGATCAACAAGAGTTTACAATTAAAGATCCAGCAGAGGGAATTACTGCAATTACGGTTACACAACAAGAAAATAACAAAGTTCGAGTTTTGGTAACTGGAATTGAAGACGCACCAAAACTACAAATAAGTGGAAATAATGGTGGTTTAACTTTAAATCTATTTTTCGCTACATCAGATCCAGAAATAGAAATAACCGTCACCGCCCAAAAGCGGACAGAAGACGCTCAGGATATACCACTTAGTTTGACGGTAATTCCGCGTCAGCAACTAGAAGATGCCCAAATTAGTTCTTTCTCTGGTATCGCCAACAACACACCCAACTTTACATTTTCTTCCTCTTCATCTGGTAGTGCTGAATACAACTACTACAGTATGCGCGGTTTAAGTAATTTCAACGCTTTTAGCAACCAAGATACCGTAGCTTTTTATATTGATGATGTTCCATTTGATTACGGTGGCTTTTTAGACCTGAGCTTGATTGATTTGGAACGAGTCGAAGTGCTACGCGGTCCCCAAAGTACCCTCTACGGGAGAAGCAGTCCGGCTGGGGTTGTGAATATGATTTCCCGTCAACCGACTCAAAAGCCGGAATTTGGAGTTTCAGCCAGTTATGGCAGCTACAACAGCCGTGAATTGCAACTTTCCCTCAGTGATGCAGTAATTCCTGATCAACTATCGTTTCGACTGGCTGGTATATACAACGCACGGGATGGATTTATTGATAATACGACATTGAATCGCACTGTTGGCGAAATAGCAAAAGTAGCAGGAAGGGCGCAAATTCTTTGGACACCTACACCAGAATGGAGCGTATCTTTCAATACCTACGCTAGTGATAGCGATGGTGGCAACCCTACCTATAATCTCCGTAATGCCCCTGACCCATTTCAGATTGATCAAAGTGTAGATGGTTTTGCGCGGTTAAGCAGTAATACCCAAGCCTTGAAAATCGGCTATGATGGTGCTAAATTTCGGGCTACGTCAATTACAGCCCGGCGTTTTACCAATCAATCCAATTTTTTGGGAGATAACTTTGCTGAACTTGATGTACTCAGGCAGATTATAGATATTAATTCCACCGTTTGGTCACAGGAATTTCGTTTCCAGTCCCCTGAAAGTGCAGACCGTTTTCGCTGGTTACTTGGTGGATATTATGAAGGGCGTGATTTTAATGTTGTTAATGATACTATAGAACGGACAGCAACAGCTACTGCCATATTTGGTGTACCAGAGGGACGCAATCGTGTTTCTGCTGAACAATCTCGTAATACTTATGCAGCATTTGGTCAATTAGACTACAAACCCATTGAACAGTTGACTTTATTTGCTGGTTTGCGTTATGAAACTGCTGATAGCACTCTGAGCCGTCGTCGTGTCTTGGAAACGCCTGGTGGTGGAGTTACTCCATTGAGTGCTGAATTAAAAGGAGCAGAAATCAGTAGCAGTACGGTAATTCCCCGTTTTGGGTTGCAGTATCAAATCACCCCAAATTTAATGGCCTACGGGACAATTGCCCAAGGATATCGCCCCAGTGGACTCAATTACCGTGCTGACGACGACGCAACCCGTAAATATCGAGCAGAAACATCTTGGACTTATGAAGCGGGTTTAAAGTCTTCCTGGCTAGATAATCGTTTGATGGCTAATTTATCGGTGTTTCGCACTAATGTTAATGACTATCAAGTTTTGCTAACCGATAATGATGGATTTTTCCGCGATATTGCGAATGCTGATGTAGATATCACTGGATTAGAATTTGAATTGAAAGCCCAACCGGTAAAGGGGCTAGATTTAATTGCTGGTGTGGGTTATGTAGATAGCAAATTTAAAAACTATAGTAATCCATTTACAGACATAAGTTATAGTAATAATCGTGTTCCTCTCGCACCAGAATTAACTTACAATTTAGCGATTCAATATCGCAGTGCAGGGGGTATTTTTGCCCGTGGAGAATTGCGCGGTTACGGCACAAATTATTTGGATGATGCTAATCAAATTAAGCAAGAGCCTTTTGCAGTAGTTAATGCCAGAATTGGTTATGAGTGGAAAAAGTACGGTATTTATTTATTTGCTAACAATTTGTTTGACACTCGTTATATTAACTCTGGTTTCTTTTTTCCACCACCTAATGTAACGGCAGGATTTGGTGATCCGGCGATGTATGGGGTGCAGCTAAGAGCAAATTTTTGAGGAGGAAACAGAAGAATTTAAAGGTATGTCAACCTACTTACTTCATCAGTTTATAATTAAAAACATAAAGGCATTCACTAGCAAATATACTAAACACGGCTTAATCATTTGATTCTGTGGGTAAGGGTTTAGCATGCTAAACCCCTACAAATCTGGGTTTTTCGTCATTTTGTAAAAGTCCATGTCCTAACCGTTTTTAGTATAACATTATTGTGGTTCAAGTTTAGTGACTCGCATTGTTAACTGGTTAACTTGTTCTTTTAACTCCACTACTAAAATCGCTAATTTATTCAACATCTTATTAACTTCTGACGGCGATAATTCCCTTGTAGAACCTGTAGAATGTGGTGGAGTAAGTGTAATTTTAGGAGATTGAGTTTGGCGGTTTTGGACAATTTTTAATTCAATCTGATTTAACTGCAATTGCAAACGACGAAAATCTGATTCTAAATTATTAATTCGAGATTCCAATTGCTGTGATGAAGCAGTATTTGATAAAACACTACTCCATAAAATAATAACCAAAATTCCAGCTAAAAAAAATCTCCTAAACATTTTTATTAACACTTTTCAAGTATTGATTTATCAGGTTTTAATAATGTAAGTTGCTAGTTAGATGAAATAAGGTGCGTCAGAAACTTAAAATTAGTGATTTTAGCCTAAATTATTCTGTCTGACACACCCTACAGATTCAAGCATTTATTTATCAGCTTGTAATTGAGAAAATAATTGCTGCCAATCAATGGATTTAGCGTTATTTTCTCCCGCTTTTACTTCAAAAGTTTTATTACACGCCTTTGGTTCTTCTATCGCTTTTACACAAAGTTCTGCCACATCTTCACGGCTGATTTTTCCTCGGATATTATCGCCTTGTTCTACAATTAATTCCTTACCCCCTGCTTCCTCAGTTAAAGCACAAGGTCTAATAATTGTGTAAGGTATTCCGCTTTCTCTTAAACTATCTTCACCCTTCAACTTCCAAGTTAAAATTCCTCCCAACTGATCATTTAATCTGACTGCTGGTGGTTCTTCTGCTAAGTTAATTCCTGGTCTTCCGGGACGAGTTACTCCAGCAGAACTGATCAGGACAAACTGAGGTAAACTTTCTTGAGAATAGGCTTTAATTGATTCAACTTGCAACGCAAAACCACCAGGACTAAATTTAGGATTTAAAGCCCCATCATATTCAAATTTGCTCAACATCAATTGCAATGAACAAATTTCACTAGGGTCAATGGGGGGACAATCTTTAACAACTTTAGCTCGAAATACAGGAATTAAATCGGCAAAAGGAATGGTAATATCTATCCAACTATTAGCTACTGTATCGAAAGAACAACTGTAACCAACACCATCCCATTTTGATTCGGCTCGCAAAAAGATTTTATAACGCTGTCCATCACCTTTAACGCGCAATTTCACCCCTGTGTAACCCGATAAATCAATGGGTGGGGAGAAATTCTTGGTTCTCACAGATGCAAATCCGCCAGAGTTGGCTGTGGAAACATTACCAGCAAATAAAGCTGCATTTTCGATTAATTGAAAATTACTAGCACTCACACCACCCATAACGACATCATCCAATGCACCCCAAATATTTTTTAATTCTTCTGAGGGTTGGGTGAAATCAAATATGAATTTTTCACCGGAGGGGGGGAGGAATTTAGCTGCTGCTGTAACTAAGTTTTTCACACCTTGATACTCTACTGTTTCTGGTGTGTCGCCGACAATTTCTGGCTGATAAAATTTCACGCCTTGATTATATTTTGCTCTGTCTGGGGTGTCTCCTTCTACGGGTTGTACACGCACGGAAGTACAGCAAATTATAGAGGAAACATTAGCCATGACTAAGGCTGTGAGGGTTTCTGGTTTGGTGATATCCCCAACAACTAGGTCAACATCGTTACCGAGAATTGACCGGGCTTTGTCAATATCTCGCACCAAACAGCGAACTTTATTTCCTTGTGCAGCTAATCGCTGTACGACACGTTTACCTACACCACCTGTCGCACCAGCTACTAGGGTGACACCCATAATTCTTCCTCCCTTGGGTATAGTTTGGTTTTCTTTGGGACGACCTTGAATTAACTTTTGTACCCAGTTGAAAACAGGAAATACCTCAAAGTAGGTCAGGGTTTCGAGAAACCGACACAGATCCCATTGAGAACGATTTTTGTCAGTCACAATTGCGTCCTCACGACTTTACTTTAGTGTAGCTTAATCGTGTGATGGTTGACTTGGGGATTTTTGATTTTAAATGGGATTAGATGCGCCACCATATCTTTTGAATGTAACTCAGAATTGCCACAGCGATCGCTCCCAAGAACAACAACCAAATTACACCACCAGGAATAAATGTGAGAATACCAAACCCTCTTAGTACCCAAATTGCTATGCCCATACCTAAAAAAATCCCGAAAACCTGGGTTAATTTACGATTTAAAGCAGATTGATTCATGTTATTTTGCTCTCAACTCAATAATATTAGGACAGCAATTCTCATTTTGAAAAAAATAAGATAAAATTCTCTTAATTCAAGTAGAAAACTTGTATCAAATTATCATTTTTTGATAGATAATTATCATCCCAATACGGTTCGGTTAACCAAAAATCCCAATTTTAAAAATCCTTAGTAATCGTCTGGCAAGACTAACCACATTGAACGTTTTAACAATACAATGCGTCAAAGAATTTCTCGTTTGTTTAGAAAGACTTTATCCTTCTCTAAAAAGCTAGATAACCACATTGGTGCTATCTGGTATTTCATACATCATTATAATTCTTCTTGTAGTGTTTAATTTTATTATCACTACATATTTACCAATACCCGTTTTGTTTACCCCCCCTGAACGGTTACAATAAATGACTCTCCTGCCAGTCCCTTTGATAATAAATCAATTCTTAATCTCTTCAATTCATTTACATCCCAAGGTGAATTTTCTAAAAAATGGTGTAGTCCTTGTGCATTTTCTAATCCTACTACTTTTGATATTTCCGGTAAACTTTTCCTTTTTACATCCGATATGATCCCTAAATGCAGGTATTTAAAATACTCAAAACTCCTGACTTCTGGAAATATATTTTTGTACATTTCACAATACTCGTCTATAAAAGTCACTGTATTTTTGGCAATTCTTGGTAAAGTCATAGCAAACCTCCTACTCGCAAGGGTTTTAGCTCTTTACTTCTATTATATCTTCCCTACTCTGACAGAAGAGGGATAATTCTGAAATTCAAGCATATCAGCAAATTTAGTTTGGCAACACGTCTCTAGAGTGCGTCAGACGGAATAATTTAGGATAAAATCACTAATTTTCCGATTCTAACGCACCTGACTGAACTAAAAAACCAACTGACCTTACTACCTTGTTGGCTCTGGTTGCGGTGTGTCTATTGTTTCGTTCCCGGCTCCAACTATGGAATCCAATTCCAGATCATTTAGTTCTTCTGTTTCAACAAATGGTGTTGCCAGGTCGTCACCATTGGTAGACACAACCTGCATATCTTCCGGGTTTTGTGGTTTAGTTTGAGACATAATTGCTTGATTTATATTTTTATCTTCCCTGTTAATTATACTTGATAATTTACAAGGTTGGGCTGTTAACATAACTTCATTTTCGCCACTAATTACCCAACCACGGGCAGGAATCATGGTACTAACTTTATCGGCTGATCTTACATCTTCCCACACTGCATCACTACTCAGGCTATTGCTGGGAGTTGGTGGTAGTCCCCCCCTGCCAGTAGAGACAAATCTCCCCAAAGCTGAGGAATTTGAAGTACACCCTTGTGCTACCAACCCTGATACATCTACAACACTGCTAGGTAATGCCAATACACCCTTAGTAGGATCAACTGCCAGAGTATTAATATTCACTGTGCCATTCACACCAAATTCAGAACTGGCTGTAATATCACTTTCTGGGGTTAAATTTTGGCGAAAAGCTGTACCAAAAATGGCTTGAGTGTTAATCTGAATATTACCCCCCCGACCAGCAAAGGCATTGGCAATAATATCACTGTTTTCGACTGGAGGAGCAACAATAAAATCTGCTTGAATATTTAGGTTTCCTGCATTTCCGGTTCCGTTAGCGGTGGTAGAAATCAAACTATTATTTTCTAGTAAAAGTAAATCTTGAACTTGCAGATCAATATTACCTCCTTCTCCAATTGCTGTGGATGTACTCAACAATTTACCTGAATTTAAAGTTAAGTTAGATGCTGTCAGTAAAATACTTCCTGCATTTCCTGTACCAAGGGTAGAGGTAATAAGTTGGGCATTATTAGTCAATATTAATGATTTAGTGTCTATATCTATTCTCCCCCCCTGTCCTTTAGCTAGATCCCGGACTGCTCCATTAATTATACTATTATCTAGTTTGATTATATCTGCTTTAATGGTAATATTTCCGGCATTCCCTTTACCTTCAGTGAAGGTTTCAAATCGGGCGTTATTAGCTAATGTTAATAATTGAGCCTCTATATCAATTCTTCCCCCTTGTCCTTGAGCTTGACTACTTACACGACCGAAAATTTGACTTCCATCATTAATTAAAATGTTGTCTGCTTTCAGAAAAATATTCCCCGCATTTCCTTCTCCCAAAGTAGAGAATGAAAGTTCAGTATCATTAGTTAAGGTAAGTGATTTACCCTCAATATCAATCCTCCCCCCCTGAACTTGAGAAGCTGTATTACCTACTTGACCAAATATTTTGATTTTGTCCATTAACATTTTATCTGCTTTGAAGGAAATATTCCCAGCATTTCCTTTGCCAAAGGTCGAAACTGAAAGTTGAGTATTGTTAGTCAAGGTAAGTGATTGAGTTTGTATATCAATTTTACCACCATTACCTTCAGCCGTTGAACTAGCTACCTGACCAAATATTTGGGTTTTGTCCATCAATATTTTATCGGCTTTAAAGGAAATATCTCCAGCGTTACCTTTGCCAAAGGTCGAAATTGTAAATTCAGCATCACTTATTGATATATCTGCTGCCTGAATTTGTATATCACCCCCTTGACCTATACCTGCTGAACTAACAAAATTTTGGATAGCACTAGGATAAAATCTTCCATTTATTTCTATATTTCCTGACATTCTAAATTCTCCGTTAGCATTAATAATAATATCACCGGATTCAGTTGTTATTGAATTTGAAGCATTATTAATTCCTGATCTTAAAAAAAATCCATTTAATATTTCGAGATCATGGCTAGAAATGGAAATACTACCTCCAGGATTTGAAATAACATTGATGTTCTTGCCTTTATCTAAGCTAACATTTATTCTGGGTGTATTTTCTGGAATTGTTAAACTAAGCCTGCCATTATTTTGATTTAATTTAATCTGTCCTTGGCTGTTTAAACCTGTAATTTGAACTTGTCCACCTGGTACTGTTAAATTTCCTTCAATTTGAATATTACCTGTACTATTTTCTGTTGATAAGGTGTTACCACCAATTAATAGTAAATTTTTATCTTTTGTGATATTTAAGTTACCTTGAATATATATGGAGTTGGTGGGTTGAGTAGCGAGTTGATTGTACAAAAAAGCAGAGGGATTAATAGTGAGTGTAGGGGATGGTGCGGTAGGTTGGGATGCACTAAAACCCTCTTGATCAAATGCTAAAGCATTGGCTGTGGTGACGATAAGTGAACCACCAATATTTAAGCTAGAATTTGCCCCGAAAATAATACCGTGAGGGTTGATTAAATATAAGTTTGGTTGAGAATGTCCGTAAGTTCCAAGTGTTCCTAAAATGTGTGAAGGATCATTACCTGTTACCCGTGTAAGAATGTTTTGAATGTTAGAATTAGGGCTGTGGAAATATGCGGCGTATCCATCTCCAATGTTAAATTTATCAAAGCTATGAAAGAGGTTTTTATCTCTAATTGCTCCTCCGGTAATTACGTCTGTGGGTTTTTTCCAGATTAAGGAATTATCCACTCCTACCTGTGATGTTTCTCCCGGCATGGTAGCATCGGGAGTAATTAGGTTTTGGGCATGGGTAGAAGGCAAGAAACTGGTAAATAAAAAGCCGTTGGTGACTAATAAAATTGATATCAACTGTGGTGGGTGTGTCATGTTATTGTTGTATATTAATCTCGTCTTTTATTTACGCGCTTCTTAATGCTACAATGGGGTCAAGTTGAGCAGCACGACGGGCTGGAACTACGCCAAAAAATAAGCCAATTGCTCCAGAAATACCCACAGCCATTGTAATAGAAACGATGGAAATACTCGCTTCTAGGGGAGTTAGCGCTGATACTAATATGATACCACTGACACCAGCAGTAGTACCAACTAAACCGCCAATTACAGAAACAATTACTGCTTCAATGATGAACTGAAGTAAAATGTCTTGCTGGGTAGCACCAATGGCTTTTCTTAAACCAATTTCTTGGGTGCGTTCGGTGACAGAAACAAGCATTATATTCATAATACCAATGCCACCGACAAATAAGGAAATTCCGGCTATTGCTGCTAACATGGTTGTCAATGCACTGGAAATTTGATCTACTGTTTGCAAAGCATCTTTTTGGGTACGGATTGTAAAGTCATCTTCACCGATGAGTTTATGTCTTTGTCGTAATAAATTAGTAATTTGAAATTCTGCGGCATCTACACTATCGGCATTTTTGGCAGAAGCCACAATGTAAGTTACTTCTAGTCCATAGGGAGATGTCTTTCCTACGATGCGATTTGCTGATGTTAAAAGGGGGACTAATGCTGATTCATCGTAATTGACACCCAAGGTTGAACCTTTTTCAGTTAGTACCCCAATTACTTGAAAACTGGCATTTTTGATTCTAATTTGCTGACTAACGGGGTTATTATTACCAAAAAGTTTTGCTTTCAATTCTGCACCTAAGACGACAACTTGGTTGCTGCGCTTCATATCTATATCGGTGAAAAATCTACCTGTGGCTACTTCAAAGTCCCGCACTTTCAAGAAACTGGGAGTTGTGCCAATAATATTGACATCGGTATTTCTATTTTTATAAGTAACTACCTGTCTACTATTCAATTCTGCCGTAGTTGCTGCTATTGTGGGTACTTGAGTGGCGATCGCATTAGCATCTTCTAAAACCAGCGTTCTTGTCACATCTCTAGAAACGCGCTGAGTTTCTTCGTTACCGGGAATTATAAATAAGATGTTTGGACCCAAGGAATTTAATTGATTGGCTACAAATTTTTGTCCCCCTTCCCCAATGCCAATCATGGCAATTACTGAACCATTACCAATGATAATCCCCAACATTGTTAGGGTGCTACGCAACTTATTAGCGAGCAAGGTTTTACCTGCCATTTGAATGCTTTCTAAAAAGTTCATTATTTGTTCTCTTCTTTGGCTTTTTGAAGTTTGTAGTCTTTGGGTGGGTTCACAAATATCAAATCACCTTGTTTTACTCCCTCTAAGACTTGAGTTTCATCTTTGATTTGCGCTCCAATGGTGATTTCTCGAAATTGGGGTTTATTATTGGTATCTGGTATCAGTACGCCAGTTTTGCCATTTTCCGTGAGAATTGCTACAGTTGGTAAGGTTAAAGCATTGTTAATGCGATCGCCCAAAAATGTTAAATTCACATTTAAGCCAGAACGCAGTTTATCTGCACCACTATCAATCACCACCCGCACCTGAAAAGATGTCACACCTTGCTCTATCACCGCTTCGGGAGCAACCAGACGGACACGACCTTTAAATACCTGATCTGGATAAGCATCAGCGACAATTTCTACCTGCTGTCCCTGGTTAATTCTACCAATATCAGCTTCGGGAACTTGAGCTAAAACTTCTAAACCCGTTGCTAAGGCCACAATTGAACTAGAAGTTGCTGAGGTACTCGTAGAAGCCGAAGTTGTTGGTGTTACAAAAGCCCCGATATTTGCATATTTTTGAGTGACAATCCCCGTAAAAGGAGCGCGAATAATGGTATCTTCTAATTGGACTTGCTGCTGTTTTAACTGAGCTACAGCACTATTTACAGCAGCTTTTAGTCGGGCAATTTCTTCGGGACGGTTGCCATTTTCTAGCTTTTTCAGTGCTTGTTGTTCTTGAATTAATACTGCTTCTTGTTTTTCGATATCTTCGTTGCGGCTACCCACTTGTTGCAATGACAATCGGCGTTGAGCCTCTTCTAAACTGGCTTTTGCTCTTTTATCTTCACTAATATATTGTTCTAGAGAATCTTGAGAAATAGCCCCTTCTTTTGCTAAAATTTGATAACGTTTTACTCTGGCTTGAGTTAGTTCTACTTGCGCTTTAGCTGAATCTACAGCAGCCTTAGCTTGATCAATTTCCTGAGAACGATTGCCCTTACGAAGGATAGCCAATTGTGCTGCTGCTTGGGCTACACGCGCTTTTCCTTGGGCAATTTCTTCAGGACGACTCCCCGCTTGACTCTCTGCTAATTGTGCTTGGACTTGCTCTAAATTGGCTTGAAATTGGAGGATTCGCATTTTAATTTCCGAGTTATCCATCAGAGCAATAATTTCCCCTTTCTGGACTTTTTCCCCCTGTTCAATTTCCAATTCGGTGATAATTCCCGGATTTTTGGGACTAATGTTTACGCTTTGTACTGGTTGTACTTTCCCACTGGCGGTAATTCTCACTGTGATGTTTTTTGCTTCTACTGGAACAGTGAGTTTAGTAATGTCTTGTTTATTTGTGCCTTGATTTGCTATTTTTAAAGCTGTAGTTGTACCTACAATTAAGACACCAGTTGCAATTAATCCAATCAGCCAACGGAAAGGATACTGTATTTTTTTGCCAATTAAAGGAATTTCTATGTAAGATGTCATAATCAATTTAAAATGAAAAACCAGAGAGGCTTAAATTCACAACGGACTTGCCAAGTGATTTGATGTAAATACCAAATTATTTAAAATCTCTGTTTATACTAACATTATAGAATTTATTCGCACATCGCCTGACTGGGTGAAAGATAAAATTGATGCAGTTCCCAACCGAGTTCTAATAACTCCATCCCCATTTTTGCTTGAGGGAACTCCGCAAAAAGGATAATCCAATTTGTGACAAATCCGGGGTATTGCAATACGCCCATGGCTTACGTCACACTATGGTATCACAAATAGGGAATATTTTTTTATTTACTCAGCCTGTTGTAACTTTGACTACTCACAATTATATCTTAAATCACCGAAAATATATACATGAAGAAAGTCACGAATAATAGGTTTACATCTATGACAAAAGTCACGATTTATTTTAATTATTTTTTTATGCCATTAAAAGGAGTTTCATCAAGCTTTCCAAAAAATAAGGGTGAATAGTTCACCCTTCCTGATCTTGAGATTAAACACCTACCTTGGTTTTTGACCAAACTCCATTTTCATCTTCATCAAATTTTTGGTAAACTGCATCCCATCCTAACTGTTCAGCAGTAAATTCATCACTGGTTTGATTAAGTACAGCATTATACTTTTCAATAAAGACACGCTGCGCTTCTGGTGAGAGATGAGCGCGAACTTCAGGAGACAAATCCTCTGGACTATTGCATGGACCAGGACAAGGACGATCTAGAGTTTGATCAATAGTTTGGATTTCCTCACCACCAGCACTTTCTAAAAGTAATCGAAATTCACCAGTGCGATCGCTCGGAACTTCCGTGAGTAATAAAAACTCCCCAGCTTGTAGACGGGTTTGATAAATAGCAGCTTTATCTGCTGGCATTCCCAAAGTAGTTAAAAAAGATACTAATCCAGCACCCGCACTACCAGCGATCGCTCCACTTGCAGCACCCAATAAGGCCGCACCAATTGGCCCTGCTGCAACAATTGGACCGACAAAAGGAATAAACAACACACCTACACCAGTTAGCAAACTTAGGAACGAACCAAACAAAGAACCAAAAACTGCTCCCGTTCTCAAACCCCCCAAAATTACATCTCTCTTACTAATAAAACCAGAAATTCGAGTTTCCGATTGGAAATTTCTACCCATCACAGAAATATGATCCTTGGGTACACCTCTATCTAGCAAACGACGAATTACATCATCAATTTGCTTTTGTTCTTTGAATACAGCCGAAATAGTCCGTTCCGCTTGATATACTTGAGGCACTTGTTTACTCCTTGTATTTTATTTAAATTAACTACACACCCACTGGAGTTTTAATTTCCTGTTGTGGTTTTTTCCGTTCTGGTTTTATTGCTTCTCCTTCAATAAATGAACGCAGCATCCAGGCCATTTCCTCATGTTCTTCCATCAATTCAGTGAGAAAATCAGCAGTTCCCTGATCATGAAACTCATCACTACAACGATCTACGTGTTCTCTTAAATTGCGAATAAGTTGCTCATGATCTTCCACCAATCTATCTACCATTCCCGTTGCATTCGGAATTTCACCACTATGTTCCTTCAACGTCGCAATACCCAGAAATCCCTCCATCGTCCCAATCGGATAACCTGCTAAAGTACGGATTCTCTCAGCTATTTCATCAATATTTTCTGTAATCTCTTCGTAGTGTTCATCCCATAGATCATGAAGAGATCGGAATTGAGGTCCCACTACATCCCAATGATATTTTTTTGTTTTCACTAACAGTACATAAGAATCTGCCAAATCTTGATTTAACAAATTCATTACACCTTGACGCTGTTCTTCCGTCAAACCAATATTAATTCTAGGCATTGTTCTACATCCCTAAGTTCACTTGCTTTAAGATCGCAAATACTCTCCACTGTCACCATCCCCCAATGTAAATATAAAAATTTTTCTTTTGGTTTAAATTTATTTCCTATTTTATGTTTAAAAAGAAATAGAGACGTTACATAGACATCTCCGGTAAAGACTGTAGAGAGGTTTTAGTTCACGCATATCTAATTTTTGGAGATGTCCATTGGATAAATCTTTTATTTATTACCTGTAACTTCCTTGAGGAAATTTTTTACTTCCTCTTCTACAGAAGTAGCATCTTGGGAATTTTCAGGAGTTTTCATTTTTTCAATGTCTGCGTCTCCCTGAACTGCATTGAGTCCTTTCTTTGTTCTCTGTTGAGACTCTTTTAGTGTTATAGGTGGTGATTTCGCAACTTCATCAGTTTTACGCTGAGTTTCTAATAATTGTGTAGTTCCTTCCTCTGGTTGACTTTGATAGCTACTGATAGCAAAAGCCGGAAAAGAACTAAATAGAAATAGTAAGGTACAGGTAAAAATCAGAAATAAAAACTGTAAGGGACGTAAACTAGATATGCCTAAAGTAATAAATTTCATTGTTGATTGAACCTCGTAAATATCCTTATATTTTATTTTTTTTGATTAGTTATTAAATCAACCTATAGACTGAAGTTATTTTTAAATTCAGTACGTGTGCTGATATTCTACAAAGGTCACGCAAATCCAAATTAGCCTAAACTCAAGTTATTTAAATATACTACACTTGTATTACTATGCCCCCTATGCCTAATTAGGAGAAAACATCATGGCTACAATTACTCGTACTCCAACAACAGAAATGGAAGTTACCAGTATTCGTCTAGAACGTGAACTTAAAGATAAACTTAAAGAAATAGCCGGTAATCAGGGATATCAAGCTCTAATTCGAGATATTCTTTGGAATTATGTTCAGCAAAAATCAGGTGAATGGAAGCCCAGATTTTCACAAGCTGATATTAGAGCTAGTATTGCAGCTACAGCACAGCAAGAAGAACGTTGTGTCCTTACAGGTCAATTAATTCAACGACAGCAACCCATGTTATTAGGACTAACGAGGAATGGTGATATGGTTCCTCTGAGTGTCGAGAGTTTCTCTGAATAATACTTATCCAAGGGGTAAAAATAATACCATTTTTTCAAAAATTATCTTTTCACCCCTTTACTTCTACTATATTCTAGTATTAACCCTGATGAGATTTATAGGAATTTTGTCGTAATTATAGAAGAATTACGGTTTATATACGGTTACATACAGGATATGCTAATTATAGCAGAAGTCAGGTGTCAGAATGAAAGCCCTGTTGTGAAACGAGTTTCATCAATGGCTTACGTCAAGCTGCGCTAACAAGAGATTAAGGGTTCAAATATCGAAACTACAAAGTTTCCAGAATCGGGTGATAACTATAGAAAATGCAGAAAAGGATGAAAAGTTAAATTTAGAAACAATTAGGCTAATTATTCAAAAGCGTGCCAGCCAATGAAAAAACGTTTGTTATCACCGCCACAGTACCTAAATGATATAGATAGATTAACGTCATACCCAATAAATTTGATGCAGCATCAGGCAGCAACGGGCCATACATTATCACAAAAAATTAACGAAATTATCACCAATTCCACAGTCACAACGGGAATGCTGCAAGCAATAGCTGAGTTGCTAGGGGTATCTTTTAAAGTGGATTGTTGCTGCTTGGTGACGGTAGTAAATGGCGTTGATTTTGGAGAAAATGTTGTAACTTGGTGTAATGAACAGTATCGACAGCTACCCAATTTAGATGAAATGTTACTGATGGAAGAGTTGTTGATGAACTTGCCAGTAGTCCAATGTGCATCAGAACCTTTAACTATTGAAGATATTTCTATAATTCAAAAAAGCCTGGTTGCTGCGTGTCATAATTTACCATTACCCCTCAAATCTGTATTAGCCATTCCTACTCGGTTTAGCGGCCATAGCAACGGTGTCATTAGTCTGATTAATTTTCAACCCTACCAGTGGCAGGAAGCAGAAAAAGAATTACTAAAAACAGTAGAATCATCTTGTGCGATCGCTTTTTCTCAGGTAGTACAAGCACAAACAATAGCTGCTAGTCAACAGTGTTTACAAAAAGCCAATCAACATCAAAGTTTAATTAAGCAATTGACTCTATTAAGTCGCACTAACTTAGAGTTAAATCAAATGCTCCAGTTAGTAGTTTCCTCAACTGCTGAATCTCTAGAAGCAGAACGGGGTTTACTGATCTTACTCAAATATACAAACCCATTATTTAGAAATCGGCTACAAAAACAAGTCCCCAAAGCCAAGGCTAACCTAATTGGAGAATGGCATCAGGGCGAATATTTTGCTTATACTGATAAATCTTTCTGGCTATCAGACTGTGAATTATCTCAGCGTATATTTACCGAGCCAGGCAACCCAGTAATTACGGATGAGACTACAAACCGAAATGAGAACTGGACAACAGCATCATGTTTTGACATTGAAAATTTCCCTTCTACACTGTTAATGCCATTAGAAAATCAAGGCAAAGTATTAGGATTTGTAGTTTTTCAACAAAAAGAAAATCGTCAATGGCAAAGTTCAGAACTAAATCTTGTGGAAATGGTCTGCGCTCAGTTGAGCAATGCTATTATTCAATCTCAGACCCTAAGACAGGTACAAACCTTAGTAGATGAGCGAACCGAGCAACTCAAGCGCAGTTTAGAAGTCCAGTCTAAACTGTATGAAAGAACTAGGCAGTATGTTGAGCAACTACAACAACTCAACGAATTAAAAGATGAATTTGTCAGCAACATCAGCGATCGCCTCCGTTATCCCCTCACCAATATGCGGATGTCAATCCGTAATCTCCGTTTACCAGGCATCACCGCAGATCGTCAATCTCGGTACTTGGATATTCTGGAAAACGAATGTACCAAAGAAATTAACTTAATTAACGACCTGCTCACACTCCAGAAACTAGAATCTCATCAAGAAGCACCGCAATACGAAACTATAGATTTAAATAGCAAAATTCAGGACTATCTAGGCTCTTTTGCCGAACAATTAATCAATAAAGGATTAAATATTGCCGTAGAATTACCAGATGATTCCTTAGAAATCCAAACGGAAACCGAGAGCTTTCACCGAATTTTACAAGAACTATTAACAAATGCCTGTAAATATTCGGAGTCTGAGACCACAATCACTGTACAAGTCAGCCACCGAGTTGAAGAACAGATTGATCAAGTTATGATTAAAGTGACTAATACAGGGTATGGTATTTCCCAAGAAGAAGCGGCTTATATCTTCGACAAATTTCGTCGAGGAAAAGGACGCTGGACACCTGGAACTGGTTTAGGGCTTGCTTTAATCAAGTCTTTAGTGCAGCATTTGAATGGAGCGATCGCTCTTGAGAGTATCCCCATCCCAGATTCTGAACTAAGTGAAATCTCCTTTATTCTGACTCTACCCCAGTTTTCCACCCAAAATAACCCATATTCCCCACAGTGACTACAGAAATAAACACAATCAGAAGCGATTTCCCTGCTTCCAGTGAAGACAACAACCAAAACGGGAATTTAGACACCGCTCAGGTAGAAATCCAAATAGAGAAACTAGCAGAGCGACAAAGACAAATTAGTGCCACCATTAAAATTCCCCACCCTCCCGAAACAATCTGGAAGATTCTCACCAATTATGAAGCCTTAGTTGATTTCATCCCCAACCTGGCCAAAAGCACTCTTCTAGAGCATCCCAATGGAGGTATTAGACTAGAACAAGTGGGAACACAGCGTTTACTCAACATCAACTTTTGCGCTCGTGTAGTTCTAGATTTGGAAGAATTATTTCCCAAATTGATTAACTTCCGCATGGTGGAAGGAGACTTTAAAGGTTTCTCTGGTAGCTGGTGCTTAGAACCCTATTCCCAAGGAACAATCCTTTGCTACACAATCCAAGTTTGGCCTAAGCTGACCATGCCAGTTTCAATCATTGAAAACCGTCTCACCAAAGACCTACAATTAAACCTCATAGCAATTTGTCAACGAGCAGGAGAATTTGCTCTTTAACCTCGAATATAGTCGAAAATACCTGTAGAGATGTTCCATGGAACGTCTCTACAAAAATGGCTTTAATTTGGTTTTTTAGTACCCCCAGGGGAATTCGAATCCCCGTTACCTCCGTGAAAGGGAGGTGTCCTAGGCCTCTAGACGATGGGGGCATCTGAAGCGCACTTTATATAAGATAACTGATATCTCTGGAGATGTCAACAGGCTTTAGAAAAAAATTTTGGTAGGAGAATATGGAGTAATTGAACCGCAAAGAAGCGAAGAACGCGAAGAAAGAAAGAAAGAAAGGCAAAAAATCCCTCAAACTCTTATTCCTCTGTGTCCTCTGCGCCTCTGTGGTTCGTAATTATTTTTCAGTGGCGATAATGTGTAAATCTATATTTTGTTCTCTAATTAATTCCATTAATCTTTGTGTAAATGCTCCTTGGAATAGCCTTTTCCATCGGGGTTGTCGGCTTTCACCAATCACTATTTGAGTAATGTGATTTTTAATCGCCACCTCAGCAATTTCTTCAGCGACATTGTGGCTTTTGACGTGTAAAAAAGTGCCACCAAACTCCCGACATAACTTTTCACAGGTTTCGATATGCAAACTTTCTTCTTTCGAGTGGAAGCGGTCAGGGTCAGCTACAAACACAGCATAAAACCGGGCATTCATATAATTGGCAAGACGAGCGCCCCGACGGAGCAATTGGACAGAATTAGGATAGGTGGAGACACAGACTAAAACGGCTTCATGGATAGTGCAATTTTCACCGTTAAGAGGATAAGTGTTTGCCTCCTCCTCTACGGTGTCTGCTACTTCTCTCAATGCCAGTTCCCGCAAAGCAATGAGGTTTCGACGCTGAAAGAAGTTTTTGAGGGATTGTTCGATTTTTTCAGGAGCATAAATTTTGCCTTCCTGTAGACGTTCCTCTAAAGTTTCTGGGGTAACGTCAATGAGAACAACAGCGTCAGCTTCCTCTAGAAGCCGGTCGGGAATACGCTCCCTGACCACAACACCGACAATTCTAGCTACCAGATCCTTCAAACTTTCCAAATGCTGAATATTGACAGTGGAATAGACATCTATGCCGGCTGCTAAAATTAGTTCTACATCTTGATATCGCTTTTCTCTGGGTGAGCCAGGAACATTGGTATGGGCAAGTTCATCAACTAAGACTAACTGGGGCGATCGCTTGATAATTTCCTCCACATCCATTTCTAGTAAAGTTATATTTTGATGGTTGTAGGCTTTTGTGTTAATCACCTCCAGTCCTTTCGCTTTTACAGCAGTCTCTTTGCGTCCATGGGTTTCCAAGATGCCAATAACCACATCAATGCCTTCTTGCTTCAGGAGTTGTGCCTCTTCTAGCATTTTGTAAGTTTTGCCAACACCGGGAGCCATGCCAATAAAAATCTTATGCTTGCCACGTTTAGCAGGACGGATGTAGGAACTGTCTGGAGAGGGATAAAACATTATTTTAAGGTGTCTAATGCGATATTTAGCTTCAAGACATGATTTAGGGGCAGCTTTACAAAAAGGCAGGAGTTAGGAGGCAGAAGGGGCAGAGTAACTTTGGTGTGTCCTTGTCGTGCTTCATGTAATTAAACAACAAAATCCCCATTTGCCAGTTTTAATTTTAACTTCCCATTCTCAAAAATCCCTGATTGCGCGGTTGATTGAAGTCGGGACTCAAGGCTATTGTTTAATTAGTTTTAGCGCTGCGTTCAATCGCTGTGGGGGCTTATTAGTGGGATCAAACCGCAACCAAAGAAATTGCCCTTGCACTTTATGTTACACTTGCAACGATTTTGCATAAACTAAAAGTGAGCGATCGCACTCAAGCCGTCGTTGTAGCTTTACAAAAACGCTTCATTAAAGCACAGGACTAGAAATTATACCATACTTCTCCTCAGAATTCAACCAATCAGTTAAAAAGGGAGTATTCTCAGAAACAAAGTATGAAGAAACTGCCGATTTCATTAAGAAAAGGTGTAATGTTGTACTCTATAGGGTTAATATTTATAATTCTTTACAGAAGATTTTGAAATAAATCGCTCAAAATCTACAACATGGAAGCATCTTTTGAAATCACCTTACAAATTGTAGTCACCGTCCTGGCCGGCATTAGCTCCCAGGTAATAGCTACATACCTCAAACTACCCAGTATCGTCTTATTGCTCCTGATAGGCATCCTCTTAGGTGGCGACGGCATTGGGCTACTACACCCACATTCCCTGGGATCGGGACTAGAAGTGATTGTCTCCCTAGCCACGGCAATCATTTTGTTTGAAGGGGGACTCAAATTGGATTTACAAGAATTGAGTCGAGTTTCCCTCAGCCTACAATTGCTCGTCACCCTGGGAACATTAATTACCCTAGTGGGCGGTAGTATGGCGGCTCACTGGCTGGGTGAATTTCCCTGGAATATTGCCTTTCTCTACGCTTCCATAGTGGTAGTTACAGGACCAACAGTAATTGGACCCCTGCTCAAACAAATTAATGTAGATCGGCAAGTAGCAACCCTGCTAGAAGGCGAAGGGGTATTAATCGACCCCGTAGGCGCAATCTTGGCTTTCGTTGTCCTAGACACGATTTTAAACGGGGATACAGACCCATTCAAAGCCATCATGGGTTTAGTCATGCGTTTAGGCGTAGGAGCATCAATTGGTGGCTTGGGCGGTTACTTGATGAGTTGGATTTTTAAACGTGCCAACGCCCTATCCTTTGAATTAAAAAATCTGGTTGTCCTGGCCATGCTGTGGGGTTTATTTACCTTAGCCCAAATGATTCGCACAGAATCAGGGGTGATGACTACAGTTATTGCTGGGGTAGTATTTGCCAACTCTTCGGTCCCAGAAGAAAGATTGTTGCGTAGCTTTAAAAATCAGCTAACCATTCTCAGCGTTTCTGTCTTATTCATCTTACTAGCGGCTGACCTATCCATTGCCAGTGTATTAGCCTTGGGTTGGGGCAGTTTATTCACTGTGTTGGTATTGATGTTTGTAGTTCGTCCAATTAACATCCTGTTGTGTACCTGGAATAGTAATCTAAATTGGCGACAGAAATTATTTTTAAGCTGGGTTGCCCCTAGAGGAATTGTATCTGCATCTGTTGCTTCTTTATTTGCAATTTTGCTCACCCAAAGGGGTGTAAATGGTGGAGACTCGATTAAAGCTCTGGTATTCTTGACAATTATCATGACGGTTTTTTGTCAAGGGTTAACGGCTGGCTGGATTGTCAAATGGTTGCGAATCACGTCTAAAGATGCAACAGGGGCGCTGATTGTTGGTTGTAATCCCTTGAGTTTGTTAATTGCCAGGTTTTTTCAAGAACGGGGAGAAGAAGTCGTGATCATTGACACTGATCCCCAATGCTTTCCCCAAGCTGAAGCCCAAAATCTGCGAGTAATTGCCAGCAGTGCCTTAGATACGGAAGTTTTAGAAGAAGCGGGAATTGCTTCCATGGGAACTTTTGTGGCTATGACTAATAATGGTGAAGTGAATTTTGTTTTAGCGCAACGAGCAGCCGAAGAATTTAGTCCACCCCGTGTTTTGGCAGTATTCCCCCGTGATCCTCAAGCGGCTAATTCCGCTAATAGTAAAGTTAATCAGGCTTTTGTTTCTGACTTACCGATTAAAACTTGGAATGAGTATTTGAATGATGGACGGGTGAAATTGGGAACAACTACCTTGAATGAGGCAGAATTTGCCAGTCAACAAGAACATATCCAAGACAAGATTCGGGCTGGTGAGTTAGTACCGCTATTGATAGAACGGGATGAACGCCTACAGATTATGATAGCAAATCAAACATGGGAAATAGGCGATCGCATTATTTATCTACTATATGATTCCCGGCCTAATTTGTTAAAACGTCTATCTGGTGCGAGTCAATCTACACCCCTATCTTTAGAAAAGTTATCGGAAGTAGAAGAAGTCCCCTTGGCTAAATTTGCCCAGCTTTCCGCAACAGAGGCTGCTAAATAGTTAAAATAGTTGAAAATTCTGTATGATGAGGCTCAACGATGGAAACCCAAGTAGCACCTTTAGCTCTGCGGTTGTTGACTGTAGCAGAATATCACCAAATGGAAGCGGCAGGGATTTTTCACCCAGAAGAAAGGGTGGAATTAATTGCTGGACAAATTATCAAGATGATTGCTAAAGGAATTGCCCATACTTGGACAGTTAGACGAACTGCAAAAATTTTCAGTCAGTTGTTAGTAAGTCAAGCTGAAATCATCACTCAAGATCCTGTTGAATTAGACGATTTTTCTGAACCTGAGCCAGATGTTGCTATAGTTAAAATTCACCCTCTTGACTATGCAGATCATCATCCTACTGCTGAGGAAATTTATTTGATTATTGAAGTAGCGAATAGTAGTTTGAAATATGATTGTGAAATCAAGGGTAAAATTTACGCCCAAGCGGGAATTAATGATTATTGGGTGTTAGATGTTAATCAACGAAAACTTCACGTATTTCGACAACCAACTCAAGAAGGTTATCAAAGTGAGGTGATTATTGCTGAAGATGGGATTGTTTCACCCTTGTTTTTTGCTGATTTAGCTATTTCCCTCACCGAAATCTTACCACCATTGCAGGCGTGATAAATCAATACCGATGCCAAAATCCTAATACCCTTAAATCTTAAACTTTATTGATTAATAGTTCGCTAATTTGCTATTTTAGCAATTAAGTTTCTTTCCTGGGTAAAAGTGGTTCAATCAACTTTATTAGCTCAGGAATATCCTTGTCAGATGTTTTCCAAACCTCATCTAAGTTCGTATCGTTATATTCATGGATTAAATTATCCCTCATACCTGCCATGAGAGACCACGGAATTTCCAGGTTTTGAACTCGAAATTCCTGAGAAATTCTTTTGGTTGCTTCACCGATGATCAGGAGTTGATACAAAATAGATGACTGAGTTTTGTCATCATCCATAAACTCATCTCTACTTAAACCTTGCTTATATTTTATGATTTTATAAGCGGCTTGAGCGATATCTATTAGCGATGCAGAATCTTTATTGGTTGACATAAATTATTCGTGCCGTATTTAAAATTTCCCTTTTGCGTAACCAGTTTTGACTATTTTCTATTGATTTTTTATTTACTAAATCAATTTTCCTATTCAGAATTATTGCTAACTCTTGCTGCATTTTGACGCGATCAAATAGACTCCAATCACTTTTATCAGAAAATTTAGCTAGACAGTCAATGTCACTATCGTGGTGAAAATCATCACGAAGTACAGAACCAAAAATGGCAAATTCGATAATCTGCCAACGTTGACAAAATTCTCGAATCTGTGGCATCGGTAAGTCAATGTTCTTGACTAGATGTGTAGTCACTTTATCGCTCCTTTCTTAATGTAATGTCCGCCCAAAGTATCAATAAAAATAGACTTATATTTCATTATGATTACCTGAATTATATAATTTTTCATTTACCTTTATCATATTTTTCTTATTTCCTCAAATAGTTTGGGCTGGTGGTGATGATGTTAATCCTACAGATACTAATACTATAACCGTCGATAATTCTACTTCGGTAAATAACTCTGAGATTTCACCTACATCATCAACTTATGTTCCTCAACAAACAGGAATTGTACAATTTAATAATTCTAGTGCCAGCACTCTTACTTATCCTAATTGCGGTGGAGTCTGTGCTTTTGGTATTATCAGACTAACTCCGAATGGTAATGGCAACTTGAACCCAGAAGCGGTTATGGGTGTAGTAGTACAATTTGATTCACCAGAAAAAACCTATGCTCAAGCACAAAGAGATTTGGCTAAAGCTCAGAGCGATCGCATTACTCAAGAAAGTGAAGTATCCGTATTAAGTAAAATTGCAGATGCTGTTGAAAATTGTCAAGATTCTCGTGCTAATCTTCTTGCCATTTCGGCTGCTAAGGGTTTGGGTATAACTCCTGAACAGTTATTATCTCATGCCTATAAACAACCTCGTAAATGTAATTCGGGTTTGTAATAGCTCTAAATTCTAAAAGACACGTTTTGCCTCCGTCAGGACACAATATCACTACTGGCTGTAGCTTCATTTCGTGCTACTGAACCAAATAAAAACAGTGATGCAACATGAAAATCCCGAATCTCTTCACGCTGATGACGCAAGATGACCATGACTTCTTCACACTGCAAAATTGATGAACTAAAAACGGGCAATTCGCCTGAAAGTCTCACAATTTGAATAAAGTTGCTAATTTCTTGATTGAAGCTAATTTTTTGATTGAATTATACCACCTTTTATTTCAGGTCAAAGGGAATCCCAAGGGAAATAGGGGGGATACGTGGGTGTACGTCCGCCAACTGTTGCAAGATATAAATATTACCACAGATTAATCTAGCAGCAGATAATCTTGACAAGAGCGAACTAACAAATCAGCGCGATGCTTGCGGCGTACCTCTCTGAGGAAGCAAGCTACGCGGTAGCGTCTCGTAGAGAGCGTAGCGATCGCTATCATCACAAGTCTACAATAAAATAAATATTCAACTCAAACACTTCACCCAATCTACTAAAATCTCTGGTGAACCATAGCAAATTTCTTGTTCATGAAAACTAAACTGAATTTTCTCGTCAAACCAAAACCGGAAGATACCTTTGGTATTACTCTTGCACCATTATCTCTTGAAGAAACTTACGTTAAGGCTGATGATCCTGCTAATGGTGCGGTAGTGGTGATGAGTGGAATGGTTCGTAATCAAACTGATGGTAAACCAGTGCATTCTCTAGAATATCAAGCTTATGAACCAATGGCATTACAAGTATTTTATCAAATTGCGGCTGATATTCGTTACCAATGGACTGATGTTAACCGGGTAGTCATATATCATCGTATTGGCAGGTTACAAGTTGGGGAAATCAGCGTTTTAGTTGCTGTTGGTTCTCCCCATCGTAGTGAAGCATTTGCAGCTTGTTGTTATGCAATTGACACTCTTAAACATAATGCCCCTATTTGGAAAAAAGAATGGTTTGGAGAGCCTGGTGGTAAATTATTTAGTAGTTGGGTCAGCATTGGAGCGTGCGACAGGTGACGGTTAAAGATTACAAAAGACCTAGATTTGTAGGGGTTGAGCGCTGCTCATACGTGTCAACTTAACATGAAATTCTTGTAATGACGTTAGATCAAACTTATTCAGTTCCCCAACAATCAAGAAGAACCCCGCCCCCGCTTTTGCTAAAGCAAAATCTCCCCTCCCCTCTTGAGGGGATTAAGGGGTGGGGTAAAACGGCTGTGGGACAACGATTAGAGCCTAAGTTGACACCAATGAGCGCTGCTAAACCCCTACTATAGAATCAAACTATTAAGCCATTTTGAGTATAATTACACTATACTTGCGGCAAAAGTGAAGTCATTAGCTGTTAGGCTAGTTGATGTGATTCCTAGCAATGAGGCTAGTTCAGTATCTCCTAGTTTGATCAAAGTGCTATCACCTTGTTGGATGAGAGTTAGATTACTAAATTGCGTTACAGTAGAAATACCACCAATTCCAATTATGTCAATTCCCGAAGTAAAGTCGGTAACAATATTTGAGCTAGTTGGCAAACTGGCTTGAGCAATCCAGAATTGATCACTACCACTACCACCACTAAGGCGATTACCTCCTCCTTGACCAGCATATAGTATATCGTCCCCATCACCACCAACTAGGAAGTCATTGATGTTGGAGTATAGGATGTCATCTCCAGAACCACCGTAGAGTCGATTATTGCTACCTTGACTGATGAGAATATCGTTATCTGAACCACCGAATAAGAATTGGCCAGAACCTTCTAATACCACGAGTTTGTCCATACCTGCGGCTCCAAACAGATTATTGCTACCATCAGCTTGAACTACGGTAATTTCATCATTCCCTGCACCACCATCAGCACTGGTATTTTGAGCTAATCCATTTTGACCAATCAGGATTTTATCATTACCATCATTCCCAAATACGGAGGAATTACTACCTACAAATACTTGATCATCATCATCTCCGGCAAAGATTTGGTTATCTTCTTTAGTTTCTATGATGTCTGCTCCGTTACCCGCAAAGTATAATTTTCCTGGAAGCAAGGTGACGTTATCGCTATTGGTAGAACCAAAGCTGGGAATATTATTGCTGAGTGCGTTAACGCTAATATTC
>NZ_JAYGHC010000057.1:15797-31441 GCF_034932285.1 Cronbergia sp. UHCC 0137 | reverse complement strand
AGTAGTGTATCCCTTACGGGAGCCGGAGACTCTATTATATTCGCCCAAAACTTTTAAAACATCCTCTAAAATAAACTATAATTGCGATATCCCTCTTTTCCAGCCTAACATAATCTCACTCCCCCAACAACTCCAACAACTGTGCCTCACTGAGTTGAGCAATTCCCAAAGTCTGCGCCTTTTCTAACTTAGAACCGGCATCTGCTCCCACAACCAAAAAGTCTGTTTTCTTACTTACAGAATCAGTGACCTTACCACCAGCTTGCTGAATTAACTCTTTGGCTTCATCTCGCTTTAAAGTTGGTAATGTTCCTGTCACGACGAAAATTTTACCGGCGATATTGGGATTATTGACACCAACGGCTTTCGGTGCTTCCGTCGTCGCTAACTGTAACTCTAGAACTTGGAGACGGGAAATTAAAGTTTGATTGGCTGGAGTGCGAAACCAGTCGTAAACTGATTGGGCAATTTCTGCACCTATACCATAAACCCCTTCTATATCCGATTGTTTGGCTGCGGCTAAAAGTTCGACGGTGGTAAACTTTTCGGTTAATAATTGGGCGTTGACACTGCCAACATGACGGATGCCTAAACCATATAATACCCTAGACCAAGGTTTGTTTTTGGATAGAGCGATCGCACTCACTAATTTTTCCGCTAATTTCTGCCCCATTCTTTCTAATACACATAATCTTTCTGTTGTCAAGTCATATAAATCGGCGACGGAATGCACCAATTCCTTATCTACCAATTGATGTACCAGCTTCTCCCCCATGCCTTTAATATCTAAAGCGTCTCGACTCACCCAATGTTCAATTTCCCCCTTGAGAATCGCCGCACAGGAGGCATTGACGCAACGTGTCACCGCTTCCCCAGATTCCCTCACCACTGGTTGACCACATACGGGACAATGGGTAGGCATGACAAAGGGTTGAGTGTCACTAGGACGGAGTTCTGTGATTACCCGCACCACTTCCGGGATGATTTCCCCAGCTTTGCGAACAATCACCGTATCACCAATGCGGATATCTAATTGGGCAATGCGATCGCTATTATGTAAAGTAGCACGAGAAACGGTAGTTCCTGCCAACTGCA
Organism: Cronbergia sp. UHCC 0137; assembly: GCF_034932285.1. Lineage (NCBI taxonomy): Bacteria > Bacillati > Cyanobacteriota > Cyanophyceae > Nostocales > Nostocaceae > Cronbergia > Cronbergia sp. UHCC 0137. Next base: position 30,346 of record NZ_JAYGHC010000057.1, on the reverse strand, counting down.
CAGGTAACATCTCTGCTAAGGGTGTTAAAGCCCCCGTTCTTCCCACATTCACTGTAATTTTTTCCACACGGGTAGGAGCCTCCTCTGCTGCATATTTTAGCGCCACAGCCCACCGAGGAAACTTCTGTGTAAACCCTAATTGTTCTTGCAATTTAAATGAATTTAACTTTACCACTACTCCATCTGTCATGTAGGGCAAATTTAATCTTTCTGTGTCCCAATATTGATAATATTCCCCAACTTCTGCCAATGAATGGCACAGTTTATGTTGAAGATTAACCCGAAAACCCATTTTTTGCAACAGTTCTAAAGCTTCCCATTGTGTATTAGCAATACCCGCATCATCCATACCCGAAATATGCAAAGTATAAGCAAAAAAATCTAACCTTCTTCGGGCTACAATTCGAGGGTCTAATTGCCTTAATGTACCAGCAGCCGCATTGCGAGGATTAGCAAATACCTGTTCACCTGCTTTTTGTCTTTCCTGATTAATTTGTTTAAATACTTCTAACGGTAAAAATGTTTCTCCTCGCACTTCTATCTTTTCAATTCCATCAAAGTTTAAACTCAAGGGAATTGAACGAATTGTCCGCACGTTTTGGGTAATATCTTCACCCATTACTCCATCACCCCTAGTTACACCCCTGACCAAAACCCCGTTTTCATAAGTCAAGGCTAAAGCGGCACCATCTATTTTTAATTCTGCCACATATTCCACATCTCCTAATGGATTTGAGGGGGTTAATTGTCGTCTCCAACGTTGTTCCCAGTTTTGCAATTCTTCAACATTAAAAGCATTTTCTAAGCTATACAAGGGGATGTTATGGCGTACAGATGTAAAATGGGTAGCAGGTCTTTCACCTACTCGCTGAGTTGGACTATCAGCAGTTACTAATTCAGGATATTTAATTTCTAGTTCTTGCAGTTCTCGATACAGCCGATCATATACTGTATCCTCCATCGTGGGGGCATCTAAAACATAATAAGCATAGCTGGCTTGTTTTAACAACTGTCGCAGTTCTTCTATCCGTTTCATTTCTGGCTGTATCTGGGTCATTAGATTTAATATATGATGAGTTAGTTAATTTTTACCTAATCAAATATATCAGATTTATTTCTATGTTACATCCATCTCATACCCAATTGACAAGATATAAAGAATAATGGAACGCGGATAAACGCAGATGAACGCCGATTTTATCATTTTGTGTAGCTTGATCTAAAATTGGTTTTCGGTTTATCACCTTAATCTTTGATCTCGCAACAGTGCATCTACCCAAGCCATATCTGTTTCAGATAATTGGGGTATCGGTTCTTGGCTATAGTTTATGACTAAATCATAACTCGCACGTTCATAAATTCCCTCTATTAAACTTTGCAAATCTACTAAAGGTTCACTGTCTCCAGAACGTAATGGTAAAATAAATGAGGGAATTACATTTCGTAAATTAAAATCATATAAGTCAGCACGAGGTCTTGTTTCACTCCGACTGACTAAAATTCGATAATCACTCTGGATACCATCACCAAAAACTAACATTGGTTCTCCAACACGCAATAAATCAATTTCTATCAGATGGGTTGAACTTCCTAATACTCGTTGTCTTTTATTTTCATAAGCATTACGTCCTTCTCCACTACGTTTATTTTTGGGTGAGAGTATTTCAATCACTGTCACTACTTCTTTTGTTTCTACTTTTCGTACTTCTAAATATCTTTCTTTGACCAATTCTACCAAAGGAACTGTAACCGTTTTCGGACTAATTTCTGGTAAAACCACAGATGTATTTTGTCTTTTCTCATTCGCGTTTCTTGAACTTTGTACTACTACATCAGGAATACCTACTAACACTCTATCATCAATGGTAGTTTGATAAATTCTTTCTTCAATCGCTACAAAATATTTAGGGCGTAATTTAGGAGCAAGAAAATCGGCAATACTAACTATGATTCTACCATGTACTCCCGGCCATAAATCAGGATTTTCTAAATAGGGATTCATCCCTGGAAACGGATAAGACATAATTATTTCACCACAAATATATATTACTTTTATGGAGACGTTTGATTAAACGTCTCTAGTTTGCTGTACAACCTTTTTCAATTAATGATCCCAATCTTCAACTTCATACAAAAATCTGGTTTTACCAATTAATTTGCGATTAGCGGATGTACTTTGGACAAATACAACATACTTTTCTAAGTTACTCGGTTTAATGCGAATTGTCGAATCCATTGGTAGACCTAATATTTCTCTGGCCGCACTACCTTCAAATAAATCACCTGTGTTTCTATCCATCAAAATAATTTCTTTTTTAGCTTGGATGGTTTCTGTTTTAGTAAATTCATAAAAACCCCGTCCTATTTTAAACATTAACCCATTTTCCAACACAAAAGCCTTGATAGAAATATCTTGATCAACATCTAATACTTGGAATCTACCTGGAGAAACAGCCCGTAAATCAGTTGATTCATAATAGGATGTTCCTTCACGTTTCATCATGGTATTAAACATTTGATTTAACCCACGATTCATCCTCCCTTGGTTCAATACTTCTTGTTCATAAGCCTGTAATTGTTCATTGGATGATTGTTGGTAACAAACGGCTAAAAACAAATCGGTAATATAGGAAAATTGATCTAAATTAATATGGAAACCACCGGATTTTTCCGCTAGTTCTTGATAAAAAGGTGTAGCATGGTGGCGATTAAGTGCTTGTACTCCATAAACTGTGATTCCGGCTTCGGTTAATTTATCTAATTCTTTACGCCAATTTAGTTTTTGGGGATTGTGTGCAGGGGGGTGAGGTATATCATCACCAATTAAAACTAATGATTTAGTTGCTGAATTTGACCAAGCCAAAGATTGAGTTTCATGTAATACTAATTCATAACATTCTGGTGCGTCTCCACCACCAGTTGGGGCTACGTTTTGGACAAAATCACAAATCTGATCTACATCCCCAGAAATGTTAAATATTTTAGTTACATAAGTTGAATCGCGATCGCAATAATCACCATGGGCAATTATCCCAATTTTAATCAGAGGAATTTCATCCATCAACCTGGTGACAGTGGCTTTAATTTTTCGTCGTACTTGGGTCAGACAAGGATACATACTACCAGTTGTATCGAAACTGAAAACCACTTCTATATTATTGTTTGTCATAGGTCTAGCCAAATCTCAACTATCTATGCTATATCTTTATTTTACAGGATTTCTGATTGGTTTAAATAGGCACTTCAAATTTCTTAATACTTTATTTATGTTAACTAATTACCCAATTATAATCGCTCATCGTGGCGCTAGTGGATATCGCCCAGAACATACTTTAGCAGCTTACAAATTAGCTATTGATTTGGGTGCTGATTACATCGAACCCGATTTAGTAGTTACCAGAGATGGGGTTTTGGTTGCTCGTCATGAAAATGAGATTTCTGAAACTACAGACGTGGGGAATCATCCCGAATTTGCTCGTTTGCAAACTACTAAAATAATTGATGGTGAAGTTAAAGTTGGTTGGTTTACTGAAGATTTTAGTTTGGCAGAATTAAAAACATTAAAAGCTAAAGAACGTATTCCTCAACTGCGTCCACAAAACACTATTTATAATGGATTGTTTTCTATTCCCACTTTCCAAGAAATTATTGATTTAGCTCAAGCACAAAGTCGAAATATTGGGATTTATCCAGAGACTAAACATCCCAGCTATTTTAAATCGGTGGGTTTACCGTTGGAAGATACGTTATTGGAGGTTTTGAAAAATAATAATTTTCATCAATCTGTATTTATTCAATCTTTTGAAGTGAGCAATTTACAAGAATTAGCTAAGAAAACAGATTTACCTTTGGTGCAGTTAATCAATGATCATGGTAAACCTTATGATTTTGTAGTTAATGATGATCTTCGCACCTATCAGGATTTAGTGATTAAAACTGGTTTACAAGAAATTGCTAAATATGCTCAAGCCATTGGGGTTAATAAAAATTTAATCATCCCTAGAGATGCTGATGGTAAATTATTATCACCCACATCTTTAATTATGGATGCTCATACAGCTAAGTTATTAATTCATGCTTGGACTTTCCGTAATGAAGATGTATTTTTACCTTTAGATTTCCAAGGGAATCCTCAAGGTGAATATGAATTATTTTTGAGTTTGGGAATAGATGGCGTTTTTAGTGATTTTCCTGATAAGGTAAAGTATAATTAATTTTTGTCTCACGCAGAGACGCAGAGACGCAGAGAGTAAGAGTTGAGAAGAATAATGAACAACTTACCATTCAGTCGTTTAAAAGAACTTGCTAAACTCTTTTTAAAATTGGGTATTATCGGCTTTGGGGGACCGGTTGCCCATATTGCAATGATGGAAGATGAAGTGGTAAAACGCCGTCAATGGTTGACACGGGAGCATTTTTTAGATTTATTAGGTGCAACTAATTTAATTCCTGGTCCCAATTCTACTGAAATGGCAATTCATGTGGGATATATCTATGCAGGATGGTTGGGGTTGATTGTGTCTGGTGTTTGTTTTATTTTACCTGCGGTTATAATTACGGGTGTATTTGCCTGGATTTATGTTAATTATGGGACTTTGCCGCAAGTTGCACCTTTACTATATGGCATTAAACCCGCAGTTTTAGCAATTATTATTAGTGCGCTTTGGGGTTTGGCTAAAAAAGCATTGAAAACCCGTCAATTGTTGTTAATTGCTTTAGCTGTTGTTATTTTGACATTATTCGGGAAACTAAATGAAGTCATAGCCCTATTATTGGGTGGATTGCTAGGGATGCTATGGTTGTGTAGGGGAAATCAGAGTAATTTCGTGATTGCTGCCTTAATCACAGGTACAGTAATAAATACATCGGTGACAACGCTATCTGTTCCTTTGTGGCAGTTGGGTTGGTTTTTTCTGAAAGTTGGAAGTGTGCTATTTGGTAGTGGCTATGTGCTGGTGGCGTTTTTGCAAGGGGGATTAGTTCAAGAATATGGCTGGTTAACACAACAACAGTTATTAGATGCGATCGCTATTGGTCAATTTACTCCAGGACCACTTCTTTCCACTGCTACCTTTATTGGTTATATCATCGCTGGTGTGCCTGGGTCAATCGTGGCGACTCTGGGAATCTTCCTTCCTTCATTTTTCTTCGTTGCTGCCTTAAATCCCCTCATACCCCGGTTAAGGGCTTCTGCTTGGACAAGGGCTTTTTTAGATGCTGTGAATGCCAGTGCTGTGGCTTTGATGGTGGTAACTACCATACAACTAGGAATAGCTACTTTAATCTTAGCACAAGTGCCTTATGTAGATTTTCTGAGTTTAGCGATCGCCCTCTTCTCCACAATTTTAGCCCTTCGTTTCCGCATCAATGCAGCTTGGTTGATTTTAGGTAGTGCGTTAATTGGTTACGGTGCTTTATTTTTAGGTTATCTTCCCTAAAATGAATTATGTACAACAGGCGGATGTAAGTAGAAAGGCACAAAAAAAACCAAGTATGTAACGAAAAGTAAAGTTACCGAAAAGTCTCTTCCCTCCTGCCTCCTGCCTCCTGCCTCCTGCCTTCTGCCTCCTGACTCCTGACTCCTGACTCCTTCTTCTTCTTCACATCAACTTTATAAATATTCCTTATTTATCAAAAATAGGTAAAGTTTTCCGAACTACGACAATAGCTGAGTAGTTGAGTATATGTCCTAAAACCTTAGACTTACTCAACTTAATGAAGCAATCACCCATTGTTAAAATCGTCATGATATTTCTGTTGTCTTTTGGTAGTCTGGGTATAGTGATCGGAAGTTTTTCAATTAACAAATCTTCTAGCAATACAGCAACAACAGAAATAATTACTGATACATCCCAGTATACAAAAATTCGGAATCAGCGATGGACTGATCTTGGACAAATCAAGCATTTTCCTCTAGCAATTCCGGCTGATGCCAAAGATATCAATATGGCTTACTCTGACAGTTTAATCCAGGGAAATAGTTTTTTTCAAATTCGTTTCAAACAGTCACCAGAACAAATTAAAAAATTATTTTCTGAATACAGTAAAAAATCTCTCCGTCAATATCGTGGTGGTAACACAAACGACCACAGCAACCAACCAAAGGGAGTACCTACAACATTTTTTTATACTAGCAGCATCAAGACAGAATCCTTTCCTAATACTTATCAGATTTTGGTATTAAAGGCACAAGATCAAGGTCAAGCTGGTTTTAAATGGAATCATGGTCATAGTTATGGAGTAGCAATTGATCTTGCAGCCTCAGAAATTGTCTATTGGGCAGAAAAATGGTAAGCAGATAAGCCAATTCACTAAAAACTGTTACAGTCTATGACGCGATCGCAACATAACCCCAGATACGATGTTAGTATGCCCTAAAAACGTTGGGAGACCTTTATGGCAGAAACACTCTCTGGACAAACTCCACTCTTTGGCGGCAGCACAGGCGGCCTGCTGAAAAAAGCACAAGAAGAAGAAAAGTACGCTATCACTTGGACTAGCCCCAAGGAACAAGTTTTTGAAATGCCTACAGGTGGCGCTGCTACAATGTTGAAAGGCGAAAACTTGCTTTACTTGGCTCGTAAAGAACAGGGCATCGCCTTGGGTGGACAACTCCGTAAATTCAAAATCACAGATTACAAAATTTACCGGATTCTACCCAGTGGTGAAACAACTTTCATTCACCCAGCCGATGGTGTATTCCCTGAAAAGGTCAATGCTGGTCGGGAAAAAGTCCGCTTTGTACCCCGCAGAATTGGTCAAAACCCCAGTCCTGCACAACTCAAGTTCAGTGGCAAAGCTACTCACGACGCATAAGCATTAGGTAATGGGTAATGGGTGATTGGTGATTGGTAATGGGTAATGGGTGATTCAAAAACACTGTTCCCTGCCTCTTGCCTCTTGCCCCTTGCCTTTTGTTCCCCGTTCCCCGTTCCTCGTTCCCTTTTTATTATGATTTTCCCGGATTTCCAACAATTTACAGAACTAGCTAAACAAGGCAACTTTGTACCAGTTTATCAAGAATGGGTAGCAGACCTAGATACGCCTGTTTCCGCTTGGTATAAGGTGTGTGCAGGTCAGCCCTATAGCTTTTTGCTGGAATCGGTGGAAGGTGGCGAAAAACTGGGACGTTATAGCTTACTCGGTTGTGATCCTCAATGGATTTTAGCAGCTTGGGGCGATCGCACTATTCAAACACACCGCGATGGTGATGAAGTAGTATTTACAGGCAACCCGTTTACAGCTTTACAAGAATGTCTTGCACCTTATCACCCAGTAAAAATACCGCAGCTACCTTCAGGAATTGGCGGTTTATTTGGGTTTTGGGGTTATGAATTAATTAATTGGATTGAAGAACGTGTACCAATTCATCCACAAGATGAACGTAATATCCCTGATGGGTTGTGGATGCAGGTAGATCATTTATTGATTTTTGACCAGGTAAAACGGAAAATTTGGGCGATCGCCTACGCTGATTTGCGTAACCCAGATGTTAGTCTAGAGGTAGCCTACCAAAAAGCCAGCGATCGCGTCCAGGAAATGGTAGATAAGTTATCTTTACCCCTTTCACCTCAAAATACCAAATTGCCTTGGACAGCCCCCGGAAACAAGCCTAAAGCGGGCATAGAGGACTACACCAGCAACTTCACCCGGACAGATTTTTGTGCCAGTGTCGAAAAAGCCAAAGCACACATCAAAGCTGGTGATATTTTTCAAGTAGTTATTTCCCAACGTCTAGCCACAAAATACACCGGCGACCCCTTCGCCCTTTATCGTTCCCTCCGCCAGATTAATCCTTCGCCTTATATGGCATACTTTAACTTCAGCGACTGGCAAATCATCGGTTCAAGTCCTGAAGTGATGGTCAAAGCAGAACGTGATCCTGATGGTGGGACAATCGCTACAGTTCGACCAATTGCTGGGACAAGACCGAGAGGGAAGACAAGCCAGGAAGATGCGGCTTTAGCGGAGGATTTACTCGCAGATCCTAAAGAAGTGGCAGAACACGTGATGCTAGTGGATTTAGGACGTAATGATTTGGGGCGTGTATGTGCAAGCGGTACTGTCAAAGTTGATGAATTGATGGTAGTTGAAAAATATTCTCATGTTATGCACATTGTGAGTAATGTGGTGGGGAAATTAGCAAATAATCAAACCGCTTGGGATTTACTCAAAGCTTGTTTTCCTGCTGGGACAGTGAGTGGTGCGCCGAAAATTCGGGCTATGGAAATAATTAATCAATTAGAACCAACTCGTCGAGGCGTGTATTCTGGGGTCTACGGTTATTATGATTTTGAAGGACAATTAAATAGTGCGATCGCTATTCGGACAATGGTATTACATAATCATATTGTCACAGTCCAAGCTGGTGCCGGTTTGGTGGCTGATTCTGACCCAGAAAAGGAATATGAAGAAACACTCAATAAAGCCAGAGGTTTATTAGAAGCAATTCGTTGTTTGCAATAAAATTTAACCCATTGAATCCCAGCAGGAGAATAGAAATATGAGTATTGTTATCACCGATGAAGTTTTGCAGACAATTCAAATGTCTGATCAAGAATTAGTTCAAGAAATAGCAATTTTGCTCTTTGAACAAGAACGGTTTACATTAGGACAAGCAAGCGATTTTGTGGGAATGAATCAACTTGAGTTTCAACGATTACTTGCTAGTCGAAAAATTCCCATTCACTATGATATTGCTGAATTTAGAGAAGATGTAAAGAGTTTGAAAGCTAATAATTGGCGATGATTATTAGCAGTTATTTAAAGTGAGTTTCGCGCAAAGGTACAAAGTTTAAGAGTTTGAATTTTCCTGATCAATACTGGAGTTAAACTATGATACCAGCTATTAGTAGACCTTCCACATTACTTGGTCGAATTAAAGTTGAAAAAGTAGATAAATTCAATTTATTTAAATTTACTGATGAACTCCAGAAGCGAATGGAAGAACTTTTGGAGAGAAAAAAAGCTGATTTGCTGACTTCAGAAGAAGTTATGGAATTGGAAGCTATTGGAGAATTAGATAGAATTTTTACTCACATCAATGCGATGTTAGTAGCTCAAATATGACTATTGACGATATTACCAGTAGTCTGTAGGGTGCGTTAGCGACAGCGTAACGCACCATTCCAGGTTAAATCAGAATTGCAGATTATTAAATTTGCGTTCCTCACTTAACTAATGAGTAATTTGATTTTTTCTTCGTCGTTTGAATATATTTCCTGTTTAATTATTTCTTTGTCTTCCTCCAATGATTCTGGGTTTAACTGTAAGTCACTATAATATGAATTTTTGCCAGAAATATATGATTTTGGCAAATTATGAGGCTGCACGACATAAGTATTTTTAACATCCAGATTATCATCAATGTCCAATAAATATTGAAATCCATCAATTGGTGACAATACTAAATCCTGTAAACTAAGTTCACCCTCCAAATACTTTATTAATGATTTTCTCGTAACTCTAAAAACCAACCAGCGATTGAATTGATTATCTACGTCACACCAATTATAAATATAAAAGTCTCCATGTTCACTTTTAAATACTGACATTAGCGAACCGTCGAAATAGCTTAGATCAACTATGCAGGTAAGATTTAGGGGAAATTTATTAAACTGACATCCTAATACATTCTTCATCACACTTTACCTTGGATTGTATAAAACATCAATGATCTCAAATTTATGACTCCAATTAGTATTTTCATATTCATGTAAATCAAAATGTCCTCTATTATTAATTTCTGTAACTACACCATCATTTTGATCAATAGATACCTTAGCTAAATGTGTTCCAATGGATTTATGAATATTATTCCTACTTTCTTTCATTGTTTCATAAAATATTTTAGCATTATTCTCAGAATCGAAGAAAGATAGTCCATAACCAGAGCATTTTACCTTATCGTTATCGTTTCCGAGTCGTCGTTGTGGTGAAATTTTCTTCGGTGGTAAAAAATTTTTCCAGTCATTTTCAGTATTTGGTTCAAATACAAACCTAAAACCTGTCATATTTTTATTTGTACAGCTTGTTGGTGGGCAATCAGTGATATCTTTGATATCATCCAGATATTTATATCTTAAATCCAACTCGATAGTCTCCTAATATTTAATTTTCAATAATAAAATATACCATAACCAAAGGGTGTATATTGCAACGTTAGAGGAATTGTACCTTCTATTCTGCAAATGGTTTTATATGATAAAATATTCCCTTCTATCCCACTGGTTTTAACCAATTAAATACTTGGTTTACGGTTAATTCTAGGGATAAAAACTCCCCTACAGGCAATTGTTCATCTCCAATGAACTCTAAAGGCAGTTGTCCTGGTAAAAATACCAGTATTACCCGCTCATTAGGGTCAATTAACCACCCTAATTTAGTACCATGTTTTAGACAATGGAGAATATTTCTAATTACCTTAGTTGTATTCTGTTCAGCAGAGAGGATTTCAATAGTCCAATCAGGGTAAATCTCGAAACTATTCGCAAATTCCCCAGCAGCATCAAAAGGAATCCTTTCCCAACGAAAAACACTTACATCTGGGATAATTGATCTTTCCCCAAAACTACAGCGTAATTCTGGAAAAGCTAGAGCAATTTTTGGTTCTTCAGCTACTTGATTAATAGCATTACATAGTTTAAATTGTAAACGGGAGTGTTTGCCTTGCGGCATAGATTTTTGGTAAATGTTACCATCAATAAATTCACTACCAGGTTTAGTTTCTGGCAGTTGGAGAAACTCTGCTAGGGTAATTGGTGGGTTAAGAGTGATTGCCATTATGCGCTCCTACCAGAAATTATATCAACCCATCGTCTACACTTGCTGATATTGCATAATAAATATAGTACCATATTCTAAAATATAATGATGTATCAAACAGATCCGCCACGTTACCCCAAAGAAGTGTTACCAACCATGTATGATCTTCCTAGTGAAGATCCAGAGGAACCTGGTTTGCCAGATCAATTTCATTTATTACAACCACGCAGGGAATTTATCAAAATCACAATAGTCAACAGCCTTGGTTACGCTGGTATGATGGGACGGGTAATTGGGTTTTAACTCCCACAGAAGTACAACAACAAATAGCAGCACAGGAACGACAACGTGCAGCACAGGAAAAACACCAAAAAGAACGGTTAATAGCCCAATTAAGAGCAATGGGTATTGAACCAGATTTAGATTAAGGAAGAAATCAGAGTTTGAAGCATGGTGTACCGAGGTGAAGCGATCGCTTTCCGGGATGTTCCATAATAAATATAGTATCATATTCTAAAATAAATGATGTATCAAACAGATCCGCCACGTTACCCCAAAGAAGTGTTACCAACCATGTATGATCTTCCTAGTGAAGATCCAGAGGAACCTGGTTTGCCAGATCAATTTCATTTATTACAACCACGGCTGTTAGACGAAACCTTTCGTCCGAGTAATTATCCTAACGATAAAATATTTACCGTTAGCGATATGAATTTATATTATGATTCACAGCATCCCTTGTGGCATAAACGCCCAGATTGGTTTGCAGTATTAGGAGTTCCTAATCTGTATGAAAATAAAGATTTACGTTTAAGTTATGTAATATGGCAAGAAGAAGTAAATCCTTTTATTGTCATTGAATTACTGTCACCGGGAACAGAAAAAGAAGATTTAGGACAAACATTACGAGATGTTACTCAACCACCAAGCAAATGGCAAGTATATGAACAAATTTTAAAGATTCCCTACTACGCGATTTTTGACCGCTATAAATATCAATTCCGAATGTTTAAATTAAAAAGGGGAAGTTATGCGGAGATAAATTTGCCAGATTCTCGTTTCTGGATACCGGAAATAGAATTAGGTTTGGGTGTATGGCAGGGAATTTATCAAAATCACAATAGTCAACAGCCTTGGTTACGCTGGTATGATGGGACGGGTAATTGGGTTTTAACTCCCACAGAAGTACAACAACAAATAGCAACACAGGAACGACAACGAACAGCACAGGAACGACAACGAGCAGAACAGGAAAAACACCAAAAAGAAAGGTTAATAGCCCAATTAAGAGCAATGGGTATTGAACCAGACTTAGATTAATTTTTCAGGTTTATTGAGTGTAGATAGTCCATTGTTCACTATTATTTAGTAATACAAATGAAACAGGAGAAAATATTACTCGAACCAGGTACTTTATGGACAAAAATCAAACAAACTACCGAACACGCTTTAGAATGTGGGTCGTTAAAATCTATCCCGACGGAATTTGAGTTTGTTGAACAAGATAACGTTAATTTCTTAGTGCGGATTTTGGTGAACCTGAACCGGAAAAAAGCAGCTAAAGAAAAACAAGATCAACAAACTGCTAAAGGTCAAGAATTTAACCCATTTTTACCTTACGAAGAAGATTTATTTGTAGCTGATATCTCTGATACTCATGTCTGCATTTTAAATAAATTCAATGTTGTTGATTATCACTTATTAATTATTACCCGCGCTTTTGAAGAACAGGAAACCTTACTGACTTTAGCCGATTTTGCGGCAACTTGGGCTTGTTTGGCTGATTTTGACGGACTGGTATTTTATAATGGTGGTAAATTAGCTGGTGCTAGTCAACGACATAAGCATTTACAGATTGTACCCCTGTCAGAAACAGAAATTCCCATTGCACCACTGTTAAAATCAGCAAAGTTTGAAGATTCCATTGCAACTATACCAGGATTGCCCTTTTTACACGCTTTCACCAGGTTAGAATCTGAAGATGGGGCGGAGATGATTTTAGAAAAATATCATGCCTTGCTGGAGTCTGTGGGCATTAAGGCGGTGGAGAATAATAGACAATCGGGGGATTATAATCTTTTAGCTACAAGAGAATGGATGTTGATTATACCGCGATCGCTAGACGAATTTCAATCCATTTCCGTTAATTCCTTGGGCTTTGCTGGTACTTTGCTAGTACGGAATGCTGAACAAATGCAGTTAGTCAAAGTAATAGGACCGATGACCATTTTACAGAAAACTGCTAAAAATAACTTGTTATGATAAATACTATCAATTCAGGAGTTTTTATGGAATCTCTTGACCTAAATTGGATTCGTTCTCAATTTCCAGCACTTAACCAAACGGTTAATGATCACCCAGCCATATTTTTTGATGGGCCTGGTGGAACGCAAGTACCGGGTTCAGTGTTAGATGCAATGAATGACTATTTGGTGAGGTCTAACGCCAATTCTCATGGTTCTTTTATCACCAGTGCGCGAACAGATGGGGTAATTAATTCTGCAAGAGCAGCGATCGCTGATTTTTTGGGGTGCGATCGCGATGAGGTAATATTTGGGGGTAACATGACCACCCTCGTCTTTTCTGTTAGTCGCGCCATTGGTCGGGAACTGCAACCAGGAGATGAAATTATTGTAACTCGTCTTGACCATGCCGCCAATATTTCTCCCTGGTATGCTTTAGAAGAAAAGGGTGTAATTGTGCGAGTAGTCGATATTAATATCACCGACTGCACCTTGGACATGAGTGATTTAGAACGACAACTTAATTCTCGCACAAAATTAGTTGCCATAGGATACGCTTCTAACGCCGTCGGCACAATTAACGATGTTGCCAAAGTGGTAGAATTAGCTCATGCTGTGGGTGCATTGGTTTTCGTCGATGCAGTTCATTACGCGCCCCATGCACCTATTAACGTCCATCATTTAGATTGTGACTTTCTCGCCTGTTCCGCTTACAAATTCTTCTCTCCTCATGTTGGCATTCTCTACGGAAAAAGAGAACATTTAACTCGTTTTTCTCCCTATAAAGTCAGACCAGCAACAGAAGAAGTTCCCGCACGTTGGGAAACAGGAACTTTAAATCATGAAGGTTTGGCGGGAATGGTAGCAGCGATTAATTATCTAGCAAAATTAGGTTGTCATGTTTCTCCAACTTTAGATAGTGAATTAGTTTCGGCTTTAATAGAAGCTGACAAAGAAGGTTTAACAAGTTTCCATTGTCCCCGCTTTCTCACCTCACCAGAACAACCAAATTATGAATTAGCATCTGCTTATCACAGTCGCCGAGGGGCTTTAGTAGCAGCCATGTCAGCTATTCAACAATATGAAAGAGAATTAAGTAAAAAGTTGATTTCTGGATTATTAGATATTCCTGGTTTAAGCTTTTACGGAATTAGAGAACCTGAGCGTTTTGCTTGGAGAACACCAACAGTTTCTATCCGCATGGAAGGAAAAATACCAGCAGAAATGGCTCAAATTTTAGGAGAACAAGGAATATTCAGTTGGCACGGTCATTTTTATGCTATTGATCTAATTGAAAAGTTGGGATTAGAAGCAAATGGTGGTTTATTGCGAATTGGATTAGCACACTACAACACTGTAGAAGAAATTGAGCAGCTTTTACAAGTTCTAAAAGATATGTAGTTTCTTAATGATTATCTCTAGGACTTTTTCATTGAGGTAGGGAAAAGGGAACAGGGAAGAATGCTTTCAGTATGTATTGAGGTACTGAGTTCTGTATGGCTACAACACGCAAGCTATCAAAAATCAAATAGGAGTCCTATA